>NZ_JBQSYY010000020.1:0-67319 GCF_052379785.1 Halomonas sp. 72
CGATCAAGCCCAACCCCACGAGTATCTCCCCAAGCGGGATCACCACATTAAACATACCCGCATAGGGCAGCGCAAAATACTCCAAAAAAGCAACGTAGTTGGGATACACCATGCTCCCTTCCCGCATTACAGGGTTCGCCACCGCGTTACTCAGGAACCCTTGCGCATCAAAACCGCCCGTCAGTTTGCCGATTCCCAAACTGAGCCAGGTAATCCCAAGATAAAGCCGGAAGGCTAGCCAAACAAGCGCTGCATATTTGCTTTGTCTAAATAAGTCGCCGATCATCGAATTAACTCCTATTAAGAGGGATTAACAATAGTTTGCGATAAGACACCGCTGCTTCTTTTGACGCAGGTCTACTTTTTAGCACTTAATAATACATAGCTACGCACGCCCTTTTAGTCATTTAACGTCATCACGACCAGGACACCAAAGCAATGGATCAACCCGACAAGCACCGCCCGTTCCAGGTTTGGTTATTAGCGGCCCGGCCTCGTACGCTACCTTTGGCATGTGCCTCTATCCTGCTTGGCTCAGGCCTTGCGGCGCACGCACAAGGGTTTAATCCGAGCGTGCTACTCCTTGCCCTGCTAACGGCGATTGCCCTGCAAGTGCTTTCAAACCTGGCCAATGATTACGGCGATGCGGCGACGGGGGCGGATGATCACCAGCGCATAGGCCCGGTTCGCGCTGTCTCTTCAGGTCTACTAAGCCCACGCGCCATGCGCGGTGGAATGGTGGTGATGGCGGTCGTTGCCGCCCTGTGTGGACTGTTGCTACTGCTGACGGCTTTTGGCAATCAGTGGGCGTCCATTCTCATCTTTATTCTTCTGGGTGCTGCCGCGCTGCTGGCCGCGGTCACGTATACCGTAGGGCTGGGTGGCACGCCGTATGGCTACCGGGGGCTGGGAGATATTGCGGTCTTTATCTTCTTCGGCTTGTTAGGGGTACTCGGCACGTACTACCTGCATGCACAACAACTGGACGGGCTTACACTACTGCCCGCGGCCGCTTGCGGGTTACTGGCAACCGCTGTATTGAACGTGAATAACGTGCGCGATATCGAAAGCGACACGCGCAACGGCAAGATCACCCTGGCGGTGCGCTTGGGCCGCGCTAACGCCATTACCTACCACTGGATATTGCTGGCAATGGCGCTGCTGCTCACCGTGATTTATCTGGTCGCACTGCCCGCCCCCTGGCTTAGCTGGAGCTGCCTACTGGTTGCCAAACCGTTAACAGACGCTGCCAGAACGCTACACCACACCACCGACGGTGAAACGCTTACCGGCATGCTGAAAAAAACCGCGCTATCGACGCTGGTTTACAGTGTACTGCTCTCACTCGGCCTGGCGCTCTATTAAGAGAGGCCAAGCCGCTTGCCCCGTGCTTAAAGCACGACCTCATAACCTTCAAATTTGGGCGGCCCCAGATAGATACCTTCCGGTGACTTGGCGCCCGCATGGGCCTTACGAAACGCCTCTGACTGGGTCCAGGCGCGGAAAGCCGCTTCCGACTCCCATACACTGTGGGAAATAAACACGGTGTGCTCTTCCTGGCTTGCGCCCTGCAACATGTTGAACTGTTTGAATCCGGGCACGTCGCTCAAGTGCGAATCACGCTTACGCCACACCTCCAGAAAATCCTCTTCGCGGCCTGGGGCAATCTGAAAACGGTTCATTGCGATATACATGACAACTCTCCTGCTGGGTTGGTCCTGCCAAGTTAGTTACACGGCGATAACTAGATGGTAACGTCACCGTTAAGTAACGAACAGCTTAGGCTTTAGAAGAAAGCTGCTTGCGCTGCTGGTCGTGCCCGCGCTCTATTATCTGCTGACACCAGCAGATGCCAACAAGCCTGAAGTGCTGGATTAACCTTCTTGTTGCCTGGTCGGCAGGCGGCAGCCAGTGGTTTGGCTGTCGCCTGTTGATGCTAGCGGACTCATCCAGTGAACACTTAACGAGTCTACTGCTGCGCCACCCAGCAGCCAGAGTCGCTCAACGGGCAGGAAATCAAAAGCTCCAAACCCATCGGGAAAAAACATCCCGTTTAGAATTTTCATCACCCATTTCCCAACTTACGCTAACGACCAATAACAATCTGATTTTAGTACGTATAAACTCTAGCCCTTAAACAGTATTAGTGCTGGCGGCTATCAATAACACGATTATCAATAGCCCTGTTATCAATGACGCTGTTATCCACAAGGAACTCTGCATGCTCCGCCCTGTTGATAATTTTAACGCTGCGCTTTCATCTTCACTGCTAACACTGCGCAGCTGGGTAGGATTAGCGTGTGTGTTGTTGCTCTCTGGCTGTGCGACCTTTGCCCCCAACCCACCACAAGACCAGAGCAATATCTGCGAGATATTCCGCGAACAGCCCACCTGGTACGACTATGCACGCGACTCTCAGGAGAAGTGGGGAACGCCCATTGCGACGCAAATGGCGTTTATTCAGCAGGAGTCTTCCTTTAAAAGCCACATTCGTCCTGACCGCAAGTATTACCTGGGCTTTATCCCCGGCCCCCGCCCCTCTTCGGCAAAAGGGTATGCCCAAGCGCAGGACCCGGTATGGGGAGAGTACCAGGAGCAGGCAGGTAGCTTGTTTGCGCGACGCACCAGCATGAAGCACGCCACCGACTTCATCGGCTGGTACAACCACCGATCTCAGCAGCAAGCAGGCATTTCATTAACCAATCCTGAGCATCTCTATTACGCCTACCACGAGGGCGCAGGCGGGTATCGACGTGGCACGTACCAGAGCAAGCCTCAGGTAATCAACGCAGCACGGCAGATCGTCGCTCGCACAAACCGTTATCAATCCCAGCTCAATGCTTGTGAAGCTGAATTTCAATGCCGCCGTTTTTATCAGGTCTGGCCCTTTTGCCGTAGCTAAGCAGTTTTAACATGTCCCTACTCATCGGTTCGTTCTTTGTTTTTGTAGTTTTTTTCACCTCGATGTTATCGGGTATCTTCGGCATGGCGGGCGGGCTGGTACTGATGTGGTTTCTGCTGCTCGCGTTCCCGGCGGCCAGCGCCATGGCCGTTCATGGGGCCATTCAGCTTACCGCTAACGGGTCGCGGGCATGGTTATCACGGCGCTTTATTGTCTGGCGAACGGTCGCGTTTATGACGCTAGGCGTAATAAGCGCCGCCGGGCTGCTGGTGTTGCTTGGCTATAGCGCCAATGCCGCCACGGTGTCACTGTTAATTGGCTTGATGCCCATTCTGGTGTGGATGCCCAAACGCTGGTTCCACCTCAACGCCAACCGAACGAGCCACGCGCTGCTTTGCGGCATGGCATCGGGTGGGTTAACCATTGCCGCCGGTGTATCCGGACCGCTGATCGATATCTTCTTTGTACGTTCTCGGATGGACCGCCGTGAAGTGGTGGCCACTAAAGCAATGATTCAGGTGGTCGCGCATAGTATTAAAATTCTCTTCTACTTGAGTGCTGCGCTGGCACTAGGTGCTGGGGATTGGGGCATGGTACTGCTGGCTGCGCCGCTGGCTATCCTGGGCACCCAAGTAGGTACACATGTGTTACATCGCCTTACCGATGCCAACTTCCGTACATGGACACGCTGGATTGTGACCGGTATTGGCATTTTCTATTTTGCCCAAGGAGTGTACTTGTTAAGCCTGTAAACGCGCCGATTCTAAGCGGGTACGATAAGGCGCATACCATTTATTGACACCTTCATTAACTGGCGCTATCGTCTCGATAGATGAAAATGAGAAACACTCTCTTTCTCTTATCGACGACTTATTGACGAAGTGCAGGCAAATAACATGACCAGTGAGCAGCGACAGCTTCGCCAAACCCTTGGGTTCTTACGAACCTCGTTCGAGGCGATTCAGCACTCAATTGCAGGACGGCTAGACGACCCGCTGCCCTGCTGGCTGGATACTGGAATGCTTTCGATGCTGGCCGGAGAACTTAACCGCTGCTGCAAAGAGGCCAAACCGCTATTTGCCCCTCAAGTAGTTGAGCAAATTTTTCTCGCCGCCCAACAGTGCGAGCTACTGCTAAAACAGTGCCCTGGTGTACTCAATAGCGCTATCTGTCACCGGCAGTTAGCCGCGATTATGCTGCCACTCAACAATGCCCTTCAGCTAATCGTCATACCTCCTAAACGGCGCTGGCCTTGGCAGCGAGATTGAGTTCATCGCGCTCAGGTACATCGTTACTTAGGCACGTCACTAGCCCGGTACGCTGTTAATCAACGGCGCCATCAATGAGTCATCCAAACCCCATCTTTATCAAGGTGGGGTTTTGTTTTATGCCTGGCGACCTCATAACAAATCACAAGGAAGAGTGGTTGGCGCTTACTAGTAAACTGGTCTATTGTGTCATCACTTTAAAGCAGTGCACGCAACAGGAGTTAGCTGAATGGCATTTGAAGCACTTTTTACCCCGACCCAACTTGGTAGTCTGTCGATTCCTAACCGCGTCATCATGGCACCGCTCACACGCGCACGCACACCGGATAGTGTGCCTGGCAAACGGCAGCAAGCCTACTATGGGCAGCGGGCCGGTTCAGGCCTGATTATTAGTGAAGCAACCAATATCTCCCCTACTGCCCGTGGTTACGTCTACACCCCAGGCATTTGGACCGATGAGCAGGAAGCGGGCTGGAAGGAAGTCGTCAATACGGTGCATGCCAAAGGCGGTCGAATTGCGCTGCAACTTTGGCACGTTGGGCGTGTTTCCCACGAGATGGTGCAACCCAATGGCGAACAGCCGGTCGCGCCCAGTGCGCTTAAAGGTGAAGGCGCCCAGTGTTTTGTTGAGTTTGAAGACGGTAGCGCAGGCCAGCACCCCACCAGCACACCGCGCGCGCTGGAAACCGACGAGATCCCCGGCATTGTGGATGACTACCGCCAGGCGGCGGTGCGTGCCAAGCGTGCGGGTTTCGACATGGTTGAAGTGCACGCGGCCAACGCCTATTTGTTGAATCAGTTCCTGGCCACCGGCACTAACCAGCGTACCGACCAATACGGTGGCTCGCTGGAAAACCGTGCGCGCTTCCCGCTGGAAGTGGTCGATGCCGTTGTTGACGTATTTGGCGCTGACCGAGTTGGTATCCGCATGACGCCGTTTATCGAGCTGTTTGGATTAACCGACGATGAGCCTGAAGCAATGGCGTTCTATATGGCGGATCAGCTTTCCAAACGTGGCCTTGCCTATTTGCATCTTAACGAGCCCAACTGGGCCGGTGGCGACATTCAGTTCCCTGACGGTTTTCGCGAGCAGATGCGTGAGCGCTTTAGCGGCAGCCTGGTCTACTGCGGTAACTATAACGCCGAACGTGCCGAGGCCCTGCTCGGTTCAGGCAACGCGGAAGCCGCCGCCTTTGGCCGTCCGTATATCGCCAACCCCGACCTGGCAGAGCGTTTTTATAAGAACGCACCATTGAATGAGCCTAATCACGCCACCTTCTACGGTGGCGACGAGAAAGGCTATACCGATTACCCATTTATGGATAACGGTTATGATCGTATTGGTTAATACGCCGACGTAAATGCGTGTTCATAACAGCAAAAAGCACCACTTGTGTGGTGCTTTTTGCATATATATTCATGTTAGAACGCTGTTACTATAAAAGCTCTGATTACCAGGTCACGTCTTTTAAACGCTATAACTGCCGCTGCTTTTTAAACTGGATTGAATGCCGATGGATAATAATAACACCACTGTATTACTACTTTCTGTGGCCTCATTGCTATTGGCTGGCATTGCTACCGCTATTTTTATCTACATTGTGGTGCCTTGGCATAAGCGTCGGCGCGCCCGCGCTATCGCACGCAAAATAGCGGCTAAAGCCGCCGCAACCCCGCCAACGCCTGAACCTGCCGTTGAGCCTGAGGCAGCGGCCAAGCCCGCCCAAACGTTTAAACAGCATTCGCTGTTTATTCTTTTTAATCAGCCGGGAGAGAGCACTGACCAACGTTTGGCCGAGTGGCTGAAAAGCCATAATGCCCAGTACGACTCGCTCAAGCATGTGTTCTTGATTAGCGGCCAACAGCCTGCCAATCCCATCACCGTCACGAATGCTTTTTTGCCGGGTGAATTACCTGACCTGTACCGGAATGAGCAAGGCACTGAAGCGGTTCGGGGTATCAGCTTGATCGTTAAACCACCGCTGCACAAACGCCGCAATCAGCAGATGTACGTGTATGTGGAGCTGGCCAAAGAAGTAGGCAGCCTTTTAAACGCGGATGTATTGGATATCCACCACCAGCCGGTAACGGAAGCGACCTACGCCTCCATTATCGGCTGATGAGTTCACGCTCAATGCCTTAGCCGTTGATGATGGTGCTGTTTACACCACGCCCTGGCTGCGCAGGTAATCGTCATAGCTGCCACTGAAGTCGACAATGCCGTCGGGCTGCATATCGATAATGCGTGTGGCGAGTGACGACACGAACTCACGGTCGTGGCTGACAAACACCAGCGTACCGGGATAGTTTTCCAGCGCGAGGTTTAGCGCCTCAATGGATTCCATATCCAGGTGGTTGGTCGGCTCATCCATCAGCAGTACGTTAGGATTAGTCAGGGTTAACTTGCCAAACAGCATGCGTCCCTGTTCACCGCCGGAAATGACCTTGATGGACTTTCCAATATCGTCGCTTGAGAACAGCATGCGCCCCAGCGCACCGCGTACGACTTGCTCGCCCCCCTGGGTCCACTGCCCCATCCACTCGAAGAGCGTCATATCGACGGCAAAGTCATCGGCATGATCCTGGGCAAAGACGCCTACCTCGGCCGCATCGGTCCACTTCACTTCGCCTTGATCGGGTCGCAGGTCGCCCGCCAGGGTTTTCAGCAGGGTCGTTTTGCCGATACCGTTGGGGCCGATGATCGCAATACGCTCACCCGCTTCGACGGACATGGAGAAGCGCTCAAACAGCGGCGCACCGTCATCGTAGCCTTTGGTAATTGCGTCAACGTTGACCGCATTACGGTGAATCTTCTTGTTCTGGTCAAAGCGGATAAACGGACTTACCCGGCTGGAAGGCTTGATGTCTTCGAGCTTGATTTTATCGATCTGGCGCGCCCGCGAGGTGGCCTGTTTGGCTTTCGAGGCGTTCGCCGAAAAGCGGCTAACAAACTGTTGAAGCTCAGCAATTTGGGCTTTTTTCTTGGCGTTATCCGAGTGCTGACGCTCACGCGCAGCAGTTGCTGCCGTCATGTAGTCGTCATAGTTACCCGGGAACAGAGTGATCTCACCGTAATCCAGGTCCGCCATGTGCGTACATACGCTGTTCAGGAAGTGGCGGTCGTGAGAAATGATGATCATGGTGCTGTTACGCGCCGTCAGAATATCTTCCAGCCACCGGATCGTGTTGATATCCAGGTGGTTGGTAGGCTCGTCGAGCAGCAGTACATCAGGGTCAGAAAACAGTGCCTGGGCAAGCAGCACGCGCAGCTTCCAACCGGGAGCCACTTCACTCATTGGGCCGGTATGCTGCTCGATGGGAATCCCCAAGCCCAGAAGCAATTCACCGGCACGGGATTCGGCAGTGTAGCCATCCAGCTCAGCGAAACGCACTTCCAGGTCGGCCACGGCCATACCATCTTCTTCGCTCATTTCCGGCAGGCTGTAGATACGTTCGCGTTCCGCAGCAACCTTCCAAAGTTCGGTATTGCCCATGATCACGGTGTCGATGACCCGCTCATTCTCATAGGCGAACTGGTCCTGGCGCAGCTTGCCCAGCCGCGTGCTGTTATCCAGCATGACCTGGCCGGAGGTTGGCTCAAGCTCGCCACCCAGAATCTTCATAAAGGTCGACTTGCCGCAACCGTTAGCGCCAATCAGCCCGTAGCGATTGCCGTTGTTGAATTTGACGGAGACGTTCTCGAACAGAGGCTTGGCCCCGAACTGCATGGTGATATTGGCGGTTGCGATCAAGATGGTGACCCTGGTTAGCGGAGTAATTGCGCGTACAAAGGCTCGCGATTCTACGCGCTCTTGGACAACGTTACACCCTTCGCCTAACGCAGTGTGCTACCGGGCGCGGGCAGCTCCAGCAGAAAGCGTTGCCCATCAATCGCTTGGCATAGCCGAGAGTGCAAAATATCGACAATACCGGAATGTTCACCGACCAGCCTTGTGGCCACAACATTAAGCGCAGGGTGACGCTGTTGAGCGTCCTGGCAAATCTCGGCAATATCACCCTCTTCTCCTGCATGCCTGCCCGGCGAGAGAAACAGCATCGCCAGAACGACCGGCCCATCGTGAAAATCGGGATTATTCAGCAGGTTTTGCAACAGCGGCTCGTTAAAGCGATACGCCTCACCTTCACGCCGTTCCATGGACGCTGCGGCCACGCAAGCAACCTCATCCGCTAACAGCACGCTCAACTGCCCGGCCAGCCGATTGCGCACGGCCGTAACTTCAGGAATAGGGCTGCCATGGTCGACAAGCGCAACCCGGGGGCGCGTATCGTTAAGATGCTCGCGTACGTTGTCAGCCAACAGCCTGGCCAGCCGCAGATCGTTATCCCCCCGTTCGTCCACCAACGGCTGGGCAACTCGCGCACTCACGTTAGGAAAGCGCGCTTGTAGGGTCGCCATACGTTCGGGTAGATAGTCGGTCAAGGCCTTGCTTGGCCCAAAAAAGAACGGCAAAACGATGATCTCGGTAGCCCCTTGCTCCGCGCTGCGCTCGGCGGCTGGCCCAAGGGTAAGTGCGGGAGTGCCCCCTAGTTCATCAGCCGGGATTTTATGGGAGTGGAGCAGTGACGCGGCGCACACCGTCTCGCCTGTTTGTTGGCTGAGCAAGGCCGCTATACGGCGTAAATTGCGGGTGGCGGCCGGGCGTAATGAGCCATTATCGACCAGAAAAATAGCGCGCATGAGTGCTCCAGGGGAGAGTACCCGATCATGTTACCATGGCATTTTAAACCACGTGACGGGGCCCATGTTGATCGATACTACTGCCATCAACCAGCAGCGCCACTGCTTCGATGCAGATGCGGAAATCTGGATTTTCGGGTACGGATCGCTGATCTGGAAAGCGGACTTTCCCTTCCTGGAAAAACGCAGTGCTTATATTACCGGTTGGGAGCGCCGCTTCTGGCAGGGTTCCCATGATCATCGTGGCACGCTGGAAGCGCCTGGTCGCGTGGTCACTCTCACGCCTGTCCCAGGGGCTATTTGCCACGGCATGGCCTACCGCATTACTCCCGAGACGTTAGCGCCGTTGGATCACCGTGAGAAAAATGGCTACTTGCGCGAGTTAACGCCCCTGTTTTTTACGGACAATGTTACGGACAGTGACTCAAGCACTAACGAGGGTGATCAAGCGCAAACGCAAGGGCTGGTGTATCTGGCAACCGACGATAACCCCGCCTTTCTGGGCCCAGCGCCGCTTGATGATATGGCCCGCCAGATTGCTCACGCGTCTGGCCCTAGCGGCCCCAACCGTGACTACCTGGTTAACCTGGCCCAGGCACTGCGGCATTTAAACGTCGATGATGCGCATATTTTCGCGTTGGAGCAGCAGTTAAACCGCCTTTAGTTGCACTATCAATCGTACGGACACTACCAATAGCGCGGATAGCGGCGATGGCGTGCCAGGTTATTAACCAAAATTGCGATCGCCAGCATCACCACGCTGCCCATACCAATAGGAAGCAGCGGGTACCACCAGCCCAGATTATGCACACTGGCACCGCCACCTACCGCAATAAGCGCCGCAGCAGCGCCGGGCGGATGCACCGTATGGGTTAATTGCATAATCAGAATGGAAAGCGATACCGAAAGCGCCATGGAAAGAGGCGTTGCCCCCAAAAGCTGGTAACAGCCCACCCCAATACACGCTGACAGGACACTGCCAAACAGCACATGGCTGGGCTGCGCAAACGGACTTTCCGGTGCGGCATAGATCAGTACCGACGTTGCCCCAAACGAACCCACAATCAGCAACTGCTGGGAAAGCCATGCCGAGCTTAACCAGCAAATCACCGCCATACCGGTAAATGCGCCCAACCATGACCATACAGCATCCTGCCAACCTACCCGATTGCGCTGAATACGTTCGCCCCGCATTTTGCCAAGATACGTTTTCATCTCGCTCTCATTGCACTAAAGAAGTGCGAAATGATGGCAAATTGCACCAAATAGGCAAATGATAAATGGTCATAGCGTTATGAATACGTTTCAAAACATTAACGAGAGAAACGATTAACGCCATTAATACAGATACTTAGCAAGCTTACTTAAGCATCTTAATACTGAGACTGATTACATAATGAGCCAAGAAAGAATAAATAGCGCCAACAAAATCCGCACAATGGCGCCAAACAGTGACCCGCGCAGCAGCGCTCGCACACCACCCCACAATAGATAAAGCCCTATGATTAACACCAGAAGGCTAAAAAATGACGCGTTGATCCCCAGCGAACGACTGAGCCCATCGACAAACTCTTCAAGGGCACCGAAGAAGTTGGTAAAAATAGCCAATAGGAACTCAACCACTGTACGAATTACATCGCCGATGGTTTCCCCCACCCTGTCAAAAAAACCGTTTGCCTGCATGCAATATCCTCAAACGTAACCATCGTGTTGGTTGGCATTGTCAGCTAAAACCCAGCAACGGGCAAAATAATGCGCTCGGCACATGCACATACCAACGACGTTGAGTCGCTGGCTGTGCTCTTATCTAGCCAAGCTAGCCCCGACGATATAGAGCTAAATAGCCATTAAGCCACCATTAAGCCTTCAAGAAGCCAAGCGAAACAGGCTACATTAGGACTGAATCTATTGTGTCCGCCCAATAAAGGAGTCTTCGCAATGCCCAGCGTTTTAATTACCGGTGCAACATCCGGCTTTGGTAAGGCCGCCGCCCAGCGTTTTGCAAAAGCAGGCTGGTCATTGATTTTGACTGGCCGCCGGGAAGAGCGCTTGAAAGCGCTTGAGAGCGAGCTTTCACAGCAGGTGCCGGTATTAACCCTGACACTTGATGTACGCGATAGCGACGCGGTCACCAACGCTATCAGCAATTTACCCGAGCGCTTTTTGCCGCTCACCTGCTTGATCAATAATGCAGGCTTGGCACTGGCGCCCGAGCCTGCGCAGCAGGTCGACCTCAACGACTGGCATACCATGATTGATACCAACATCACCGGGCTGGTCAACGTCACTCACGCCGCGATGCCACTGCTACTGGCGCATGGTAAAGGTGCCAGCATCTTGAATCTTGGTTCTGTAGCAGGCCAGTGGCCTTACCCAGGCGGCCATGTATACGGCGCCTCCAAAGCGTTTGTTCAACAGTTTAGCTACAACCTGCGCTGCGATTTATTAGGCACTGGCGTACGGGTTACCGACCTTGCCCCGGGCCTGGCGGAAACCGAATTCACCCTGGTGCGCACGAAAGGCAATCAGGAAGCCTCCGATGCACTGTATCGCGGTACTACGCCGCTTCAGGCCGAAGACATTGCCGAGCAGCTCTACTATCTCGCCACACTGCCCGCGCATATTAATATTAATCGCTTGGAAATCATGCCCGTGCGCCAGGCATGGTCGCCACTTAATGTTGACCGCGACCCTGTATAACGTCGCAATCCACTAACACGCTTCTGCTTTTTATGCTGCTGCACGGGTGATACTACGCTTCTCCTTCACCAGTGTTCACTCGTACAGCAGCCCTTTATTAGGCTTCTCTGCCTGTCCTTTTTGCTGGCTAACCCGCTATTCTCACGCGCTTTTCTCTAAGCCTTCACCTTATGTCTACCCCTGCCATGCTTGACCTAAATATTTTAAACCTCTATTTGTTATATATAACAAGGCGCCTAATAAATTTCTCCACGCCATCAAGCGTGCCCTGCCAAGGGACCGCCCATCCAGAGGTCGATGTGCATGAATGTGAACATGACGTTTCTTCAAGGGCTACTCTCCAATATCAGTACGCGTACACGTCTCTTGGGTAACGCGTCTAACACCGCACAAAGCAGTGGTGCGCACCTGCAAGCTCTCTCATCAGCCTGTGCAACGCTGATGGAGCGTGGCGGTGAAGCCTCCCAGATAATGACCGCCCAGCGTGCGCTCACTCATTATCAGCAGTTGGCGCCTGAGGAGAGACTGGCGTTCTTTTCGCTGCTGGCCAGCGACTATGCCGCTGAGCCTAGCGCCATCCATAGCGCCTATAAAGCGTACTGTGCGTCGGAGGATAACGCCGCGCTGGAACAACTGTTTAACGCTTGTGAACCGCGTCGTCAGGATTTATTGCGCCGTTTGAACCTTTGCCCAGGCGGCACCTTCGAGCTGGTCAAGATGCGTGCCGACCTGCTCAAGCAATTGCGCCATACGCCAGAGCTTGCCGCGCTCAACAGCGACTTCTCGCATCTGTTTAATTCCTGGTTTAACCGGGGGTTTCTGGTGCTGGAAAGCATCGACTGGAATACGCCCGCCGCCGTGTTGGAAAAGCTCATTCAATACGAGGCGGTGCATGCCATCAGCGACTGGCGCGACCTGCGCCGCCGCCTTGATCCAGATGACCGTCGCTGTTACGCCTTTTTCCACCCGGCCACCGGCGACGAGCCGCTTATTTTTGTGGAAGTGGCGCTTTGTAAAGGCATCCCCGACAACGTTCAGCGTATTTTGGAACATGGCGAAGAAGTGCCGCTGGAGGTAGCCGACACTGCGGTGTTCTACAGCATCAGCAACTGTCAGGCAGGACTTAAAGGGGTGTCGTTCGGCAACTTTTTGATCAAGCAAGTCGTACAGGAGCTTAGCCGCGAGCTGCCGCAGTTGAAGAACTTTGTCACGCTTTCGCCGGTACCCGGTTTCGCCGACTGGCTCGCCGAGCAGCGTGCCTCGCAGTCACTGGTACTGTCAGAGACGCTAGGCACCTTTTTACAGGACCATGAAGCAACCGAGCTGCCCGCCGCCGCGCATAAAGAGTTCATGCGCCTGGCCGCCTATTACTTAACCGAGGCCAAGCACCGTAGTGGCCAACCGCTCAATCCGGTCGCGCGTTTTCATTTAGGCAATGGCGCCAGCCTTCATCGGCTGAATTGGCTGGGTGACACCTCATCCAAAGGGCTGCAACAGGCCCACGGCCTGATGGTTAACTACCTCTATCAGTTGGAGCGTATTGAGCAAAACCACGAAGCCTATACTCGCAACCATAGCGTGGTATGTGCCAATGACATTCGCCGTTTAGCCAATCAGGCAGGCCAGTATTTCAACAGTGAAGCGAACGCCTAACAGCGAGCGCTTTGGATAATAAAAAGGACCCTTTCATGAACCACAATCTTTATCTCAAGTTCTATCCGCATTTTGAACGTCAGTCCAATAAGGTGCTGATGGATACGCTCAACGGCAAGCGCTACCGGTACAGCGATGTTCTCGCTACCAGTCGAAAAATGGCCAGCACCCTGCTTGAGCTGGGCGTTTCACCGGGCGACCGAGTGGCCGTACAGGTCGACAAAAGCCCTGAGATCGTGATGCTGTATCTTGCCTGCCTTCAGGTCGGCGCGGTGTATTTGCCACTGAATACCGCCTATACCGACAGCGAAATCGCCTACTTTCTGGAAGATGCCGAGCCACACGTTTATGTTTGCCGCCCAGAGGTGCTGCAACATGCCCGCGCTATCGCCAGCGGCGTTGCCCATGTAGAAAGCCTGGGCACCAACGCCGACGGCAGCCTGATGGAGAAGGTCGACAAGGCCTCCGAAACCGAACAGGTGTGCGAGGTGTCGGCCGACGACCTGGCGGCCATCCTGTACACCTCGGGGACCACCGGGCGCTCCAAGGGCGCCATGCTAAGCCACCAGAACCTGGCCTCCAACAGCCAGGCGTTGAGCGAGGCGTGGCACTATTCCGAGCACGATCATCTGATCCATGCCCTGCCGATTTTCCATACCCATGGGCTTTTTGTAGCGTGCAACATTACGCTAATCAACGGCGCGTCAATGACGTTCCTACCCAAGCTGGACGTGGATGAGCTGCTTGATCTGATGCCCCATGCCAGCGTGCTCATGGGCGTACCCACTTTCTATACCCGCCTGCTCGCTTCGCCGCGTTTAAACCGCGATATCGTTGCCAATATGCGCCTGTTTATTTCGGGCTCGGCGCCGCTGCTGGCGGAAACCCATGAAGCGTTTGAAGCACGTACCGGCCACGCCATTCTTGAGCGTTACGGCATGACCGAAACCAACATGAACACCTCCAACCCCTACAATGGGAAGCGTCGGCCAGGCACCGTGGGCAAGCCCTTGCCGGGCGTAGAAGTACGGATTGCCGACCGCGAAAGTGGCGCCGCACTTGCCCAAGGGGAAACCGGCATGGTCGAGCTACGCGGGCCTAACGTTTTTCAGGGCTATTGGCGCATGCCCGAAAAGACCAAGGCGGAGTTTCGTGATGACGGCTTTTTCATTACCGGCGATTTAGGCCTGATGGATGACCAGGGCTACCTGAATATCGTGGGCCGCGATAAGGACTTGGTGATCTCCGGCGGCTACAACGTCTACCCGAAAGAGATTGAGCAGTTAATTGATGACCTGCCCGGCGTAATGGAGTCGGCCGTTATTGGTGTGCCTCATAGCGACCTTGGCGAAGGGGTCGTCGCCGTGGTGGTCCCCAGTGCTTCAGACGCCATTAGCGAAGCACTGGTACTGGCCGCGCTGAAGGACCAGGTAGCACGCTACAAACAGCCCAAGCGGGTTTTCTTTGCCGATGCGCTCCCTCGCAACGTTATGGGCAAAGTGCAGAAGAATCAGTTGCGTAACACCTACGCTGACACCTTTAAAAAGGAGCACACCGCCGCTAACGCTTGATGCTGGATCCCGCGCCGCAGGGGAAGGGCTAAGCCCTGACTGCGGTTAAAGAAAGCTTCATACAACAACGATAAAACAGGAAGATTGCCATGGTGATTTACGGAGTTGCCCTGCTCGCAGGGTGTATGTTGGGTGGTCTATGGGCTGGTGATGTGCTGGGTATGCTGCTTGGCGTCAATTCCAACGTAGGCGGCGTCGGTATTGCCATGCTGATGCTGATTTTTCTGGGCGGCTACCTGATGGACAAGGGAAAAATGCCCAGCGGTACCGAAAGCGGCATCACCTTCTGGAACGGTATGTATATCCCCATTGTGGTGGCCATGGCGGCGAGTCAAGATGTTGCCGCTGCCTTCGATGGTGGGATGATCGCGCTCCTGGCAAGCCTGGTGGCCGTTGCCGCAAGCTTTGCATTGGTGCCCTTTCTCACTCGTCTCGGTCATCCGAAATCCTCATCCACGACAGCGGTTGCGTCTGCTTCAAGCGCCAGTAAGGCCAGTAAGTCTCGGGTCAAAACCTCTTCATCTTCTCCGGCGTCTGCGCGCACGCGCACGGCCCGCTAACCTGAGGCTATCGTTATGATTGAATCGTTCGTCACTCAGCTCGAAAAACAGCATCTAATCGCCGCCTTTGCGCTGGTAGGCGGTGCGATGTATATCTCTTATCTGGTCAGCGACAAGCTGACCAAGGGCCGCGTTCACGGCTCAGCCATTGCGATTATGGTGGGCCTGGCACTCGCTTACTTTGGCGGCATTCATACCGGTGGTAGCCGTGGGCTTGCCGATATCAGCCTGTTTGCAGGGCTTGGGCTAATGGGTGGCGGCATGCTGCGCGACTTGGCCATTATCGCCACAGCTTACGGGGTGCGCTTCCAAGAAATTCGCGCAGCGGGCCTTAGCGGTATCATCGCACTGTTTTTGGGCGTTATTGTGTCCTTCGTAGCGGGTGTTGCCGTGGCTTACGCATTTGGCTATCGGGACCCGGTCTCGCTCACCACCATTGGTGCCGGTACCGTCACCTACATTGTTGGCCCCATTGCCGGCGCCTCCATTGGCGCCTCTTCCGACATTATTGCGCTTTCGATTGCAGCAGGCCTTTTCAAATCGATTCTGGTGATGGTGCTGACTCCCATCGCAGCCCGCCATATCGGTCTGGACAACCCGCGCTCTGCGATGATCTTTGGTGGCTTGATGGGTACCACTAGTGGCGTAGCAGCGGGTTTAGCTGCCACCGACCCGAAACTGGTGCCTTACGGCGCGATGACGGCCACTTTCTATACCGGGCTAGGCGCACTGCTTGCCCCTTCGGTGCTGTACCTTGCTGTGCGCGCCGTTTTTTAAAGGCGTATCTAGCTGGCGATGGGCAACCGTTTGCGGCTGAAGGCCGTTAGCCCGACCAATAGCGCCGTGGTGGTAAAAATCGCCACGGCGCTCATCGCCATTCCCACTCCCGGTGAGCCCTGCTCGAATTGTCCAAATACGAATGTCGATACGGTGCTCATGCCTGCCGGCGCCACCATCAGTGATGCCACCAGCTCTCTGGAAGCGATGGCAAACACCAGCAGCATGGATACCAGAAGACTCGGCGCCAGCGCCGGCAGCAAGATACGCCGAAATGTCGTGACAAACCCGGCACCACACACTCTGGCAGCTGCTTCCAGGCTCTCCCCCATCTGCCGGAAAGCCGCACTGGCATAACGCACAGGGTAAGGAAGCAGCAGGCACGCATACGCCAGCAGCAGCATCGCCCCGGTGTTGTACACCTGAATGGGCCAATGGCTCTGGTTCCACGCCAGAATCAAACCTACTGCGACAACGACCCCAGGCAGGGTGTTGGGCAGCAACGACAGTAAATCGAGCATCCCTTTGCCACGTACTTGAGCGCGCACCACCATATAGCCAACCAGGGCTCCCAATACACCTGTGAGCAAAGCGGCACCAACGGCCAGGCTCAAGCTCGTTCCCAATGCCTGCATGGCACCGCCACGATTGGCAAACAGCGCCTCGAAGTGGCGTAGCGACAGGTTATCCAGCGTAAGCCCGCCCGACAGCGTTCCCGTCAGCGCTGTCGCCAATACGGCCAGCAGGGGGACGGCAACCGAGATAAACGCCACGGCTGAAAAAAGCACTAAGGTCGGCCATTTCCATTTTCCAAGCTCGGCGCGCTCCCCCGTCGCTGGCTTGCCGGTCTGGCTGATAAACGAACGCCGCGTTACCAGCCAGTGCTGGACGTAGAAGGCGGCCATCGCCAGCATCACAAGCAACAGTGACAGCACGGCAGCGCCGGGGATATCGATTGGCCAGTCGGAAAAGCGCTGATGAATCCCGGTCACCAAAACGTGATAGCCCGCCTGAGCGCCCAGCGTGGCTGGCGTGCCGAACTCCTCAATCGTGAGTGCAAAAACCAGCAGTAGGCTGGCCGCAATACCGGGCGTCGAGAGTGGCAGCGTGACGCGCCAAAGCGCCTGCCACTTGCCTGCCCCACAAACGCGGGCGGCCGACGCGTAGCGCCCACCCACACTCATCATAGTGCGCGAAACGGCAAAATAGACCACGGGAAAGACGTTCAGAACCATCACGAACACAATGCCGTAGAAAGAGAATAGAAAATGGCTCGCTTCGATACCCATTAACTGCTGCGCATAGCCACGCGGCTGAAGCGTCAACATCCAGGAGAGCGCTGCGATATACGGTGGAATCATAAACGGAATCAGAAAAATCAGATCCCAAATAGCGCCGCCCGGCACACGGGTAAGCGCCCGCAGCGCGCCAAGCGGTATGGCCAGCACGGCACAGGCCAAGACCACGGCAAGGCCCAGCCGCAGCGTATTGCCCAGCAGTTTAAGCAGTGCAGGGTCGACAAGCGTTGGCACGAACAGTGTAAAAGCACCAGAGAGATCACCGCGCGACCATAGCGGAAAAATGGCCTGCAAAACGATATACAGTAGCGGCAAGCCCACCAATAAAAGCAGTATCAGCACCGTGAGCAACAGCACGATGCCTGCCCCGTCCAAACGGGGCAGGTTGAGGGCTTTGATCGACTTCATCACCCGCCCGTCAGCCCACGAAAGCGTTCCAGAATGACGTCACGCTGCTCGTTCATTGCTTCGCTATCGATATCAATCAGCGTCAGCTCATTCAGCGTCGGGCGCTGTGCTTCGATATCGTTACGTGCTGGCATCAGGTAGCTTTCAGCAACCCGCTGCTGGCCTTGATCAGAGAGCACAAAATCGATGAACTGCTCGGCCTCATGTTGCATAGCGCTGGACTCAAGAATCATCATCGGGCGCGGCGCGATAACCGTACCACTTTCGGGGAAAATGACTTCAATCGCCTCGCCGCTTTCCTGTTGGGTAAGCGCAATATAGTCGACGGCGCCAAACACAACAGACTTGGCGCCCTGCAATACGGGGTTAAGCGCGCGCGCATTAGGCCCGGGCACCACCATACCGTTGTCCATCAGTGCCTCCAGCAACGACCACGTTGCGTCTTCTCCCGTCGCCGTCAAAAGGCCGGCCACCAGCTCAAAAGCAGCTCCCGACTGAGCGGGATCAGGCATAGTTACCTGGTCGGCGTAAGCCGGGTCAGTCAGATCAGACCAGTCGCTGGGTGGCGGCGTATCACTATTTTGGTTCCAGACCAGCGACAGCGCCGAAACGCCTTGGGCGACGTAGTCATCCGCCTGCAGGAAATCAGGCACAGTGGCCGCATTAGAAGATCGATAAGCGTGCAAGAGACCATCTTCCGAAAGCGACGTAGCGCTATCCCAAGAGGCAGAAATGACGACATCTGCCAACGGATTGGCACGCTCGGCTTCCAACCGGGCCATTACCTGGCCTGTCGTACTTTGAAACACATTCACATCGATATTGGTTTGCTCGGTAAAATCGGCCGCCAGACGTTCAATCAGCGAGTTCGGCCCTGCCGAGTAGATCGTCAACGCCTGAGCATGAGCTTGACTACCCAGACTAAAAATTGCGGCGCCCGTAAGCGACACCAGCGCAGAGCGGGAAAGCAATCGAGAAAGCATGCGACATTCCTTATAGTGGGATAAATGTGTTAGCAAAGCTCCGCAGCATGCAGAGGGGAACAGGAAAGCGCCTCGCCAGTGGGTAGCCAGGCGCGTAGTGATGCGACGTCTACCGTCAGGCCAACGGATTCCGATGGCACCAGCGTGCCATGTACGCGCAGTTTTATATGGGTATGTTGATTAAGCGACAGCGTTAGTGCGGTGTGGTCGCCCTGAAACAGCCGACCTTTTACCTTGGCAATCACGTCAGCCTGAGTTGGCGACGTCAGTGTAAGTGCCCGGCGAGGTAGCAGAAGGCGTGCCGGGCCGGTGTAATCACGGTGAGCCATGACGCGTAACGTTTGGCCAGCAACATGAAAGCCATCTGCATCGAAGTGTCCATCAAGCACCGCACCGGCATCGATAAACGCGGCAATCGAGGGGGTAGCGGGCGCTTGATAAAGCGCTTCCGGGGAGGCTACCTGTTGCAAACGCCCCTCTTGCAACACTGCCACCTCATCAGCCAGGGCAAAGGCTTCGTGCTGATCGTGGGTGACAAAAACGGCCGTCAGGGCGAGCTCTTCTATCAGGGCTCTGATTTCCAGCGCCAGATTGTCGCGAAGCCCTTTATCCAGATTGGAGAGCGGCTCATCCATTAGCAAAAGCCTGGGCTTGGCCACGATGGCGCGTGCCAGAGCAACGCGTTGCTGCTGCCCGCCGGAGAGCGACCCCGGCTGGCGGTCGGCATAGTCGCCAAGGCCGACCAGCGACAGCGCCCAGGCTACCTGCTCTTCGCGCGCTTTAGGGTTAACACCTTGCATTTCCAGAGGAAACGCTACGTTTTGCGCCACGCTCATATGCGGCCAGAGCGCATAATCCTGAAAGACCATGCCGAGCTTTCGATCGTTGGGGCTCAAATGACACTGAGGCTGAGCCACAAGCTGCCCATTCAGGGAAATATGTCCGCTATCGATGCCGGTTAGCCCAGCGATACAGCGCAGTAATGTCGTTTTACCACAGCCAGAGGGGCCTAGCAGAGCCAGCACTTTGCCGCTCGATAGGTGAAGGTCGATACCATCCAGCGCTTTTTTATCGTCAAACGATTTATTCAAACCTTCAATAGCAAGCGCAGGAATGGGCATGGGGTTAGCACCGTCATCAAAAGGAAGTACCCTAACCAAAAATGATGACAGTCGTTTGACAGCGGCAATGACCGTTAAAGCGGCACCAATGCCTCTTTTGCTTCACGGCAAAGGTGCTGCGTTAACTCGGTTAGCAGGCGGCCCCCGCTGCGCCAATAGTGCCAGTAAAGAGGCACATCAATAGCGCGCCCCGGCATCAACTCCACCAGCGTGCCTTTAATCAATTCATCTCGCACTTGAAGCTCTGGCACCATCCCCCAGCCAAGCCCGCTTTCCATTAGTCGTACAAAGCCCTCTGAAGAGGGGCATAGGTGATAATCAAACCCTCCCGTTGCGCCAAGTTCCGCCAAAAAACGATGCTGTAGCTGATCATCGGTTCCAAACACGATTGCCGGTGCGCGGGCCAACGCCTGGGCATTGATGCCTTCTGCCAAGTAGCGGTGGACAAAGGCCGGGCTTGCCACGGCAAGATAAGGCATGGCACCTAACGCTACGCTGTTGGCACCCGCAACCGGACGCTCGGCAGCACAGACACATCCTGCTACTTCACCAGCACGCATGCGCTTTAGTCCTACCTCTTGGTCCTCCACCACCAGCTCCAGCAACACGTTCTGGTTGGCACAAAAATCCCCCACCGCTGATGCCCACCACGTCGCCAGGCTATCGGCATTAATTGCCAAGCGCAGGCGTTCCGGTACGGCCTCGCTTAATACCGGCACCTGCCCCTTTAAGTCGCGTTCAAGTAAGCGCACCTGCTGCACATGGTTAAGCAGTTGGCGTCCTACCTCGGTGGGCGCAGGCGGTGTGGCACGCACCAGAACGGGCTGACCAATACGCGCTTCAAGCAGTTTGATCCGCTGGGAGATAGCTGACTGCGATAACCCCAGCACCTGCGCGCCTCGCTCAAAACCACCCTGCTCTATGACGGCGGCCAACGCCGCCAATAATTTGTAATCCAGCAATCACTTTTCCTAATGAGACATCAGCATTATTCGTTTTTCTTATACAGGTAATCTCCGCACACTGGCCAGCGATATTCACTGCAATATTCATAACGCACTTCATAACAGGAAAGAGAGCATGTGGCAGAGTTACAGCAATGGCCTGCTGGTTGGGATGGGGTTAATCATGGCGATTGGCGCTCAAAATGCGTTTGTGCTTTCGCAAAGCCTGCGCCGCGAACATCATATTCCGGTCGCTCTGCTGTGCATTGTTTGCGATGCCGTGCTGGTGACTGCTGGCGTGTTTGGTTTGGCGAACCTGCTGGCTCAGAACCCCCTTCTATTGGCCATTGCTCGCTGGGGCGGGACTGCGTTTCTGCTTTGGTACGCAAGCCAGGCACTACGCCGTGCCTGGCGCCCTAACGCGCTTGAGGCAGGCGGTACGCCCCCACGCTCTCTTGCTGCGGTCATACTGGCGACACTCGCGGTAACGCTGCTCAACCCGCATGTTTATATTGATACCGTATTGCTGATCGGCTCACTCGGTGCTCAGCAACCTATTCCCGGCGCCTATGCCATGGGGGCTGCCAGTGGCTCAGCACTCTGGTTTACTGCCTTGGCACTAGGCGCTGCCTGGCTGGCGCCTTGGCTATCACGCCCCTTTACCTGGCGGCTAATCGATATTGGGGTTGCGATGATGATGTTGACGATTGCTGTCCAACTGATGACAGAAGGGTTGTAGCCCATCCATAGTATGAGAGCTTTAAACTTTTAACGTAGATTAATACTACTTTCTAAAATAAAAAATTTAACCACGCGCCAACTAATTTTCAATTTAAAGCTTAACTTTTATAAACACTTGAGTGCCTAAATCCCTGCTAGCTTTAAATGGCTTCCGTCTTTCATTACGGATAATGCTTTATTAACCGAGAAGGAGCCGACTGATGGTTATTAAAAATGCCAAGGAACTTTTCATTCATCTGCTTTCCGATACGAACAGTGCTGAAAAGCAGATAACTAAGGCGCTGCCCAAGATGGCCCGCGCAGCTGACGACCCTCAATTAGCCGACGCTTTCAAACACCACCTTGAAGAAACCCAAGGCCAGTTGGAGCGGCTTGAGAAAGTCGCGGATAGCCTGCCGGATATCCGTATCAAGCGAATCAAGTGCCACGCGATGGAAGGCTTGATTGAAGAAGGCCAGGAACTCATTGAAGCCACCGAGAAAGGCCCTGTACGAGATGCAGGCTTAATTGGCGCAGCGCAAAAAGTAGAGCACTACGAGATTGCGACATACGGCACTCTTTGCGCCCTTGCCGAGCAGTTAGGCTATACAGACGCTAAAAAAATCCTGGCCGAAACACTTAAAGAAGAGAAATCGACAGACGACAAGCTAAGCAAACTGGCAGAAGCCAACGTTAACAAAAAAGCGGGTTAACGGCTGCTTGGCAAACGGGTCTCAATAGCTGGCTCACACCCATTATTACGACTATCAGATATTATTCGTAGCAGGGGGAGCCAGCTATTAACGGAACTGCCCTGATGCTATTGATCGCCTATTGTGGGCGCATTATGTCGTAACGGCTCGCTCACATCCTCTCCTCACGATTCCCATTTTGATCTCTGCCTGCCCTGGTTTGGCCTTAGCCAACCCATAGTTGATGCTTGAGTTAACGCAAACAGGCTGATATCTTATCGATAATAACTATCATTAGCATAGGGAATTTCATCTCATGTGCAGCATGGAAAAAAGCACCTCGCGGGAGAAAACACCGCCACCACGTGAAGTGGAAAGTCGAGAGTTACTGGGGTCAGAAGGCCAGTTGGTGATTCATCACGAAAACCGGCGCTATCTGCTACGTTTTACCAAAAGCGGAAAGCTTATTTTAACGGCTTAACAACTGACCGTTACGCCCCCTTAGCATTTGCTATTAGTACGTCCCAAGCTTAATGCCAGCCAGGTAGCCGACGCACCCAGCCAGCACCTATTACCTTCTTATTGTTGGAATGGTCTGGCCCATGAAACGCGCTTACTCGCTTTGCCCGCTTTATCTTACGTTTTGCCCTCTATTGGTAGCACCTGCCTTGGCGCAACCAGAGATTGAGCCTCACTCCTTTGATCCTGTCACTGTCACCGGTACACGAGCGCCCACGGATCTTTCCCGTGCCCCACTCATCATCGATATTATTGAGCGCGATGATGCTGTGTTGGCCACCGCAAGTCGAGTGGAAGACATACTAAGCCGTCAGCCTGGCCTACACGTTGCAGGACAAGGGCGCCGCAACGGCCAAACGCTGAGCCTGCGTGGCTTTGGCCGTGAGGGCGTACTGGTCCGCCTGGATGGTGTTCGGCAAGATATTTCCACGGGTCATATCGGTAACTTTTTCCTTGATCCCGCCTTGATTCAAAATGTCCAGATTGCTCGCGGAGCGCTCTCTAGCCTTTACGGTAGTAACGCGATGGGCGGTGTGGTTAGTTTTAACAGCGTAGATGCCGATGACCTGCTTGCGCCCGACGAGGAAAGCGGTGTACGGCTTTCTGTCGGTGGCGCAAGCGCCAGTGACGAGTTACGTGGCAGCCTTACCGCTTTTGGTCGTCGTGATACATCAAGTGGCCGCGTCGATGGTCTTCTATCCATAGGCCGTAGCAAGTCCGGTGATATTCGTCGCGCCGGTGGCGAGATGGCCGATGAAGATGCCTCGCTCAACAGCCTGTTACTAAAAGGTGGCTGGCAGCCGGATGACGACCAGCGGGTGTTTGTTAGCTGGCAACATTACGACGAGCACACCACCCAACCCGCTAATCCGCAACAGCGCTCTACAGATGCCAGCAACCCGCTGCGCGACCGCGACGTTCAGAGCAACAATGTGCAACTCGGCCACCGTTGGCAGCCAGGTGCGGCTACCGAGATCACCTCACGACTCACCTTTAGCCAGCAAGATATTGATGAGCCAAGGGCCAGCCGCACTCTGGAGCGTACGGGGCTGCAAAGCGACGGCTATCACCGAATGGAGCATGGCTGGCTTTCTCAAACGCTGGTATTTGGTGCTGAACTGGAGCAGGCCCGCCAACGTCCTGAAGGCGATGCGAATGGTTTCCCACGTGCCGATATTGATACGCAAGCAGCCTACTTGGATACAACGCTCACCGCCGGCCGTTACCTGACGGAGGGCGGCGCGGGAGCATTCGACATTGGGCTAGGCGCCCGCTATGACCGTTACGATGCCACCGGCCAAGGCGAGGCCAACAGCGTACATGACCAGATTTCCCCACGTTTTCGCGTTGCCTGGCGGCCCGACGACGCATTGATGCTATTTACCGGATACGCCGAGGCTTTCCGCGCCCCGAGCCTTTCTGAGTTATATGCTAATGAACGCCACTTTGCGGGTTTCTGTGCCGGGCCGTTCTTCTGTACGCCCGACAACTATTGGATACCCAACCCGGATCTTGTCCCTGAAACCAGCCACACCTGGGAGAGCGGCGTGGTTTGGCATCAGGGAGATTGGCAAGTGCGTGCCAGCTACTTTGATACCCGTGCCAATGACTTTATCGATACTCAGGTCGATATTATGGCAGGCACCACTCAAGCCGTGAACGTTCAACGCGCCCAGCTGTGGGGCTATGATGCCCGCGTTTTCTGGCAGCCCAGCGCTTTTTCTTTCCTTACCAGTTTTGCAGGCCTTTCCGAAGTCTCCGGCAAAGACCGCGACACCGGCGCGCCGCTAGGCAATCAAACACCGCTGGAAGCGACCTTAGGCAGTGATATTGCACTGTACAACGGTAATGTTCGCCTGGGCTGGCAAGGTCGGTTTGCCCGTGATTTCGACAAACAGGGCGATGACGAGCGCTTGCCAGGCTACGGGCTACACGATGTACACCTGGCCTGGCGCCTCACTCCCGCCATTGATACCTCGCTACGCCTGGCCAACCTGGGCGATAAAGTGTGGTACCGCCCCGATGGCAGCTTAGGCGATGGGCGCAGCCTGTTCGCCACCCTCAACTGGCAGTGGTAATGCCACACCATGCACCCGATGGAGGTGAGCTCATGACGCAATCCCAACAGATCGCTATTCTGGAAGCCTTTGATGCTGCGCGGGCGGCCCAGCCGCGCCTGCCCGCCATCGACATTGCCGAGCGTCTGGCTATTAGCGAAGGCGAGTTACAGGCGGCTCGCCTGGGGCGTGATGTATGGACACTGCCCCTGCCACCCAGTGAGATCGCAAGCTATCTGCCCACGCTTGGCCGCGTAAAATCGCTGACCCGCTCGCGCCTGGCCGTCCTTGAACAAACCGGGGACTATCCTGAACTGCGCGGCGGAGCCCAAACGGGACTACTGCTCGACCCCTGCGGTTTGGATCTTCGCTTGCTGTATTCCCACTGGCACTGGGTGTGCTTGATTCGCGATGCCATGCCTTCACAAGATGGCTCGGAGGAGTGGCGCTGGAGCCTGCAAATATTTAACCAGCATGGCTGCGCCGTGCACAAATGCTTTGCGCTAGAAACACCGCTTCCCAGCGCCTGGGACGCGTTAGCAGCACTCGGCACCCAGGACACTCCGGCGTTCACCCAGAGTGCACCACGCCTTAAACGCCCGCTTCCCAACGCCCCCGACCTTGCGAGCGAATGGGGAGCGATGCAGGACGTGCATCAATTCTTCGCTCTGCTGCAGCGCCATCGCCTGGAGCGTATTGAGGCCAACCAGCTGATGGAGGGCCACTACACCCGGGCGCTACCGGCTAACATACTGGAAAACCTGCTCCATCAGGCAAGCCAACACGCCTTGCCGCTCATGCTGTTTGTCGCCAGCCCCGGCTGCGTACAAATCCGCACGGGCACGCTGCCCACGCCCCAGCGCGCACGGGGTTGGCTGAATCTGTTTGGCGATAGCTTTACCCTGCACTTGGACGACACCGCCATTGATCAGGTGTGGCAAGTGTCTAAACCCAATCGTGATGGAGGCGTCACCAGCATTGAAGCGTTTGACGCACAAGGCGCATTAGTCCTGCAAATATACGCCGAGCGCCGAGAGGGCAATCCCGAATCCAACGCCTGGCGGCAGCTATTGAATGGGCTTCGTCAGCGTGAGGCCGTGGCATGAAGCAGCCTGTTCGACTGCTGCCTGGGGTTTTGTTTGCGCTGTTGTTTAGCCTGGAAACGAGCGCCAGCGAACGCTGGGTCGCGCTGGGCGGCGATATGGCTGAAACGCTTTCGGCCTTGAAGGCCGACATCAATCTGGTCGCCCGCGACGATACCGTTCTTTATCCTGAGGCCCTGACAGCGCTGCCCTCTGTGGGTTATTTACGCCAGCTCTCGGCCGAAAGCGTACTGTCGGTTCAGCCTGACCGTATCCTTGCCAATCAGCATGCCGGCCCTAAAGAAGTGCTTGAACAACTGGACGCTGTCGGCGTCACCCTGGATATAGTGAGCGCACCCGCTACGCTGGCAGGTATTGCGACAAAGGTTCGCGCGGTGGGTGGCTATACTGACCGGCGTGAACAAGCCAACGCTTTAGCGCAAACCTTGACTGACAAGCTTCAATACTTGGCCGATTTGCCCCCCTTACCTTCAACTCGGACGATGTTTATTCTCCAGCATAGCGGCTTAACGCCGCGCGCCGCCGGTCGCCAAACCGCGGCGCATACGGCACTTGAAGCCGTCGGGCTGGAAAACGCCTTTGCAGCAATGGAGGGGTACCACAGTGTTGGCGCCGAGGCGCCGAGGCGCTGGTGCGCGAAGCGCCTGAGCTGATCATTATGTCAGCGCGCGGTTTAGAGGCTATGGGCGGCCCAACGGCCTTATGGCAATTACCCGGCATGGCACTTACTCCAGCAGGCCAAGCGCAGCGGTTAGTCGTTATCGATGACCAGGCACTGTTGGGCTTTGGGCCGCGTGCGCCCGACCAGCTGTTAGCCTTACGCCAGGATGTTGAAGCGCTGCTCAACGCCTCGCCCACAGCACTGGCTGCGCCGTAATGGTTAGCTTAACGGCTTATCGTCAGCGTACGATGCGACCGATGGGGCGCGCTCCACGAGTCCTTATCGGTTTAACGCTTGCGCTGTTACTTGCCTTGGCGTGGGGTGCGGCGTCGGGAGCGTTAGGACTTTCCCCATGGGCACTGCTAAGCGGCAATGCCGATACGCTCAGCATGCAGGTTTGGTGGCAGCTGCGCTTACCGCGCTTGCTGCTGGGGGTTGCCGTAGGCGCCATGCTCGCGGGCAGCGGCGCTGCCATGCAGGGGCTATTTCGTAATCCTTTAGCCGACCCAACGCTGCTCGGCCTTGCCAGCGGTGCCGGGCTATTTGTGGCGCTATGGATCGTTATTTTTCAGGATAGCGCCGTCAACAGCCTTTACGGCCAGTTTGCTGCTGGCTTTTTGGGCGCGCTGAGCGTATGTGTCATCGTGTTTGGCTTGGCCAAACGCCAGGGTGGGAGTGCCGCCGTTATGACCCTGCTGCTAGCGGGCCTGGCGATTAACACTCTGGCCGGCGCTGCGGGTGGTGTCCTTGCGTTTATCGCCAGCGATGAACAGCTGCGCCAACTGAGCCTGTGGGGTATGGGCACGCTAACCCATGCCTTATGGCGAACCACCGCTATCGCCCTGGTACTGATTAGCCTGGCACTGTGGATGCTAATGCGCAGCGCCAGCGAGCTTGACCTGCTTCAACTAGGCGAAACCACGGCCCATGCGGCGGGGCTGGACGCCAACCGCCTAAAACGCCGTATTGTCGTGGCCACCTCACTTGGCGTCGGGCTGTGCGTAGCCCTCACCGGTGTCATTGGCTTTCTTGGCCTGCTGGTTCCCCACTGCCTACGGCTTTGGCTAGGGCCCGGACACAGGTTACTCCTGCCTGCCTCAATGCTGGGCGGTGCTTTGTTATTAGTGGTCGCCGATACCCTGGCTCGTACGCTAGCCGCTCCTGCCGAGATCCCGGTCGGGCTGCTAACGAGCCTTTTGGGCGGGCCCTACTTTCTGTATCTGCTTATGCGCCGGAGCCCGTCATGCTGACCCTGCATCAAGCGGGGCTAACCTCAATTCCCGCACTAGCGCCCATGAATGGTGAGATCCATCCAGGCGAACTGCTCGCGATTGTAGGGCCTAATGGCGCAGGCAAAAGCACGCTGCTCAGCATGCTGTCAGGCTATCGCCGCTGCGAACAGGGCACCGTACAGTTGGATGGCCACTTGCTACATGAATGGGAGATCACCGCGCTCGCCAACCGTCGTGCGCTTGTCGCTCAGCAGGAGCCTGTCGGCTTCGATTGGCGAGTGGAAGAACTGGTGTGTCTGGGGAGCAACCCCGATAAAGCACTCATCGCCGAACTACTCGATGATCTGGACCTCGTCCCGCTCGCCAAGCGCAGCGTACTCTCGCTCTCGGGCGGCGAGCGCCAGCGAGTGATGATCGCCCGCGGCGCCTGCCAACTGCTCTCGCGGCGCTCGGACGCTGCCAGGGATGGCGGCCTGCTTCTGCTGGATGAACCCACCAGCGCCTTGGATATCGGCCAGCAGCAGCGACTAATGCGTCAACTACGCACCTGGGCCACACGGCATCATATGGCCATCGTATGCGTCCTACATGACCTGAACCTGGCCGGCACTTACGCCGACTACGTTTGGTTACTGCAAAAGGGGCAGCGTATAGCGCATGGTAAACCCCGACACGTTTTAAAGACTACGACCATCGCCAAGGTGTATGGAGCGGAACTTTACTGCATCCAAAGCGACATGGCGTTGGCTCCTCTTATTACCCTTGCGCCGTGATTTTTTTATTAATGAGATGAGCAAGCCTCGCATGACCAAAACTTCTTCTGCTCTGCTTCGCATGTTTCTTAACGAGCGGCATCGTCTTATAAAACGTATCAAGCAGGTTGTTGGTAGCACTAGTGTTGCAGAGGATCTGGCACAAGACACCTTTGTTAAGCTGTGGCAACGCCCCTCTAAAGAAACAGATACTGCTGGCTTGCTACACCGCACGGCGCACAACCTAGCGCTGGACTATTTACGATCCCAAGGGGTGCGTAAGCGTCATCAAACTCAAGAATTTAATGCCACTATTGATGAGCCCCCTCAGGAGCCAAGTCCAGAACAAATTGCTCATAAGACTCAACAGTGGCAGAAACTAATCGATCAATTAAATACCCTTCCCCCCAGAACTAAACGCGTATTCCTACTCAATCGAATTAGCGGTGAGACCTATCAGGCTATTGCCGAGCGCTTGGGCATTTCTGTTAGCACGGTTGAAAAAGACATGATGCACGCGATGCGCCAGTGTCGTAAATGGAAAAAACAATCAATCAATGAGGAAAACATTCAGTCCACTCGTTGTATTAATAACAACAGGCCACGTTCCCAGGAAGGGTTAGACCGTGACTAAACCAAACGAACCTTTGAGCCAGCCAGCGCCATCGCCTGCAATAGATGACGCCACCATGGATGATGCCATCGCTTGGTATCTTAAACTCAAGGATGCAAGCGTCACCCAACATGATCAACAGGCGTTCAACGCGTGGCTACAACAAAGCCCGCTTCACCACTTTGCGTATCAAGAAGCGAAACAGCTTTGGCAGGATATTGAAGCCCCCATTCGCCTGTTTCACCTTCAACAGTCTGCCACGCCATCCAAACGGCGGAATGAACGACCGTGGGGATGGGCAGTCGCTGCCCTATGCATGCTCGGCTTGCTGTTGAGCCTTGAACTATGGCGTGAACCAGCCAACTGGGATCGACTGACAGCCGATGCCGTCACGACACCAGGGCAAATGAAACAACTTCTACTGGCAGACGGCTCGTCTCTTTTACTGGATGGGAATAGCGCGCTGGACATTGAGTTTGACGAAACCTACAGAGGACTAACGCTAAGACGCGGGCGATTATGGGTTGATGTTACGCAAGATGCCCAGCGCCCCTTCACCATTACCGCTGGCGAAGCATCGATAAAGGTTATCGGTACTCACTTTGCTGTGATGCATAGCACTGACAGTGTCACCGTGACGGTGGCAGAGGGGCAAGTAGCCATTACAGACAGTCAAGGACACCAAGCCCTGTTGGGTGGCGGTAAGCAAGTGGCACTTATCAATGGCGAACTTGGCCCTGTCTCACCGGTAGCTCTGCCTGTAGCACTTGGCTGGAAGGAAGGAAGAGTTGTATTCGATGACGCAGGAATGAGTGAGATCGTTGCTCAATTGGAACGCATGCTACCAGGCCGCCTACTACTCGATACTCACGCTTTTTCTGACGTACGTCTTTCCGGAAGCTTCCCTGTCGACCAGCCGGAGGCTCTGCTTTCAGCCTTGACTCATGTATCTGACATTGAGGTTCATCGCTTACCCGGCGATTTACTGTGGCTACGCACGGGGTGAAGTACTCATAGGTAATACACGCACACACGGGGATTGCGCCTCCATTTACGTCCCTGATTTCATTCATCTCACTAAAGAGAACGACTCATGGAAACACTTCTTTCCCCTTCAAGAGAGACGAATACTCTCCCCTTGAGCAAGCGTCTAAAGTTGGATACCCATACTGCTCATGAACATGTTGATAAAGCCATTATGGAACTCGCCCCTTTTGCCAGCCTGGAAGGCTACAAGAGATTTCTAACGGTTCAATATCAGTTCCAACGTCACACTGAAGTGCTTTATCTTCAGCCTGAGCTGAACGACTGGCTGGAAGGGCTGGCCGAGCGCAGTCGTTACCAAGCAGTGATCAGAGATTGCCAGGATCTTGCCCTCAACCTCGATGACTTGACTGACGATGCTCTCTCAGTACCCGCTATCGAATCTCAAGCGGCTGCGGTTGGCTGGCTTTATGTCAATGAAGGCTCGAACCTGGGTGCGGCTTTTCTGCTCAAATACGCCAGCCAACTTAACCTCTCCATCAATTTTGGTGCCCGTCACCTCGCCCCCAGCGATGCAGGACGTGGGTTGCACTGGCGCCGCTTCACTGCACAGCTAGACGCCATCCCGCTCTCTGAAGAACAGGCAAACGAAGCCTTAAACGGCGCCAGAGCGGCCTTTACTTTCGTTAAATCGCTGGCCTCTAACGTACTAACTAATAACCAAAAATAACGCCAAAAGAAGCGTTACTAAAACGATATAACGGGGAATTTTAGTGAACCAGACTCTACAGGGACACTCGTCCAGATTGCTTGTATACGCCTTTCCTGCCGCCTCTCTGTTGCTCAACTGGTGGGCAGCCAGCTTATTCATGATTTCACTGATAAGCGGGTGTTTAAGCTCACTCTATGGGCTAATGACAGAAACACCTAGCGTATGGATTTCGCTAATGATCGCCTTGGCAAGCGGCGTTTTTCTGCATAGCGTGCTGATCGCAGTTGCATTGACGATTGCCGTGACCGCCGAACAAACCTGCTGATGCAGTTCGCTCAACTACAAACGGCGGCTGCAGAAACTGAGCGCAACACCTTAGCGAAATGCTCAGGTGTTGCACTCAGTTTTTGCAGCCAAGCGGTAATGTACGCCGAGATAAGGCACATAATTGCGGAAATTAAACACCTTGGACTCATGAATAGTCACCAACCCGTGCACTTCTTTTCGTGTTATACCCTCTTCATTGGGAGTTATAAAACCACCATCGTTAAAAACGATACAATTACTTCCGCCATGAATGACAAAAATATCGTCGCCCATGCCACCCATTCGCATACCGTCTATGGTGAAGCCTCCACCAAGATAAACGCCTGAACCATGCCCGCTCCCTCATACCGGGAGGGAGGCATACGGTGATATCATCCCACTCGATTTCCTGAGCCATACCATCCCCCCCTTGAATGTACCTAATCTGCCTTTGATTTGATCACTATAAAATATAAACAATCTCAAATATAAGCAAATATCAATTGCAATTGATTATGATTAACCCCGAAGTTGAACGAGGGGTATATAACGCATGCTCGTATGCCCAGAGGGAAACCTGCATGCATGGCATGCCACGCATCGCGTCCCATACCACGGCCCCACAAAATAATTTGGCAAAAAATTTATTTCAGATGAGGGAAATTCTCATCCCAATCGTTAATTAAGATACAAACGATTATTATTAGCGTAACAAGGGAGCTTTATTTCAATGCATTTTAAGGTTTTTTCCCGATCCCCAATCACTGCCGCTGTGATACTGGGCCTGCTTGCCGCGCAAACTCAGGTATTGGCACAGGCCCAGCCCTCTGTACCGAACTCATCCAAGGCGCTGCAGCAAAATCCTTTGCAGCAGCGCTACACGTTCGACCTGCCCGAACAGCACCTGCTCTACTCGCTGGGTGAATTTACCGCTACCACGCAGATTGCTGTCGTCCGTCAGGATGGCCAGCCCATCAACGGTACCGCACCGGCCTTACGCGGCGAAATGACTGCCGATGAAGCACTTCGCACACTGCTAGCCGACTCATCACTGACCTTTTCATACCGCAATGGCAGAACGGCAGAACTACTGGAACCAACCACCTCAATCACCGTGGGCAACCAAACAGCCTTTAGCACTCTGACCGTATCGGCAGACCGTATCGGTGACGACTGGGTCTATCATGAGCCACGCTCGGTAAGCGTGATCACGCGCGAACAGATTGATCGCACGCCGCCGCGCCACGCCGCCGATATGCTGCAGGAGACCCCTGGTGTCTACAGTGCCGTCAACGCCCAGGACCCGGGGCTCTCGGTCAATATTCGGGGCATGCAGGACTTTGGGCGCGTCAACATGATGGTCGACGGCATGCGCCAGAACTTCAACGACAACGGTCACCAACAGCGTAACGGCACCATGTATGTCGATTCCGAGCTGCTCTCGGACGTGGTGGTCGAGAAGGGGGCCAGCACGGGCGTGCATGGTGCGGGGGCCATCGCCGGCAGTGCCAACTTCCGCACCATCGACGTGGATGATGTTCTTCTACCGGGTAAAGATATCGGCGTGCGCTTACGCGGCATGACTGGCGTCGGTGGCCGCAGCAATGGGGTCAACTTCATCGGCAGCGCAGCCGTGGCGGGACGCTTTGGCGACCGTTTGGAGCTCTTGGCGGCACGCAGCAACCGCAACTTTGGCGAATTCGCCCCCGGCCGCCGTCGACCAAACTACGATTTTCTTACGGTAGGTGTTCAGGATGAGTTTCATAAAGACATCGTTCAGGATGTCGACCGAGTCCGCTTCACCGACAACGAGCAGGACTCAAACCTGTTCAAGGCACGCTTTCATATCGATGACGACCAGTCACTGACGTTTTCCTACCTGGGTACCGAACTCTCTTACAACAACGTCTCGGATCGGCAGATAATGAGGGCTGGTGAGGTGGTCGACGGCGATGATGCCTGGCGCCGCTTTGGCGATGCCAGCACATCCTCCGACTCGGTCAGCCTGCGCTATAACCTTAACCCCTCCTCCCCTCTGCTTAACTTGGAGGCTAACGCCTATTTCGTATCTACAGAAGGACAGCGTTATACCGAAGCTGGTCGGCCCGTGGTGCTAAACGGCACCGATATGACCGAGCTTTACTGGATGATCGGTGTCTGTGAACAGAATCCCATCCCAGATAATGCATATAGCGCCTGCCGGGCGGGGCTTGACAACAATAACCGCACTCAAATCGATACCTACGGCTTTACGCTGGAAAATACTGCACATTTTGCACTCGGCGGGATTGATGGTTTCTCTTCCAATCACGGGGTCGAATACTTTATCGACAAAGGCGAATCGACGACGACGCAAGAACGCGGCGGGCGGCAGTTTGGTGCCAACGACAACACCATGCAGCCCAACGGTGAACGCAGTATTGCCAGCGCCTTTGGCAACTTACAGTGGGAAGATGAGACGTTTACTCTGGCAGCGGGGCTGCGCTATGACTACTACAAGCTCAAGGGCTCAACTCAACTGCCGGGGGCGGAGTGGACATATAATGATCGCTATGCAATGGCGCTGAGATACGCGCAGTCCAGATTAAATAGCGCAGAAAGTAAGTGTCGCAGTCCGTATCTTTCAGAGGCGCAACGCCAAAGAGCGTGTGATCGAATTCCTCAAGAGCAGGCATACGTCAATGATCCAACCACTTTTCCTAACTATCAGACCAGCAACAACTTCAATCCAATGTGGCAATCAGAAACCGTGCTGCATGACTATGACGTCGATAACAGCATGGACAAGCTTCTGCCAACGCTATCCGCAGCCTACCGTCCTAATGAGAACATCGAGCTATTTGCCAACTGGGGCCGAGGCTGGCGACCACCGGCACTCACCGAAACTCTGATGCAGGGCAGCCACCCTGGTGACCCTTTTGCAGTGCTATTCCCTAACCCCCATGCACAACCGGAAACCTCGCGCAGTTGGGATCTAGGCGCCAACTTTACTGCCCAGGATCTGTTTAAGGGTGGAGATCGTTTCTTCAGCAAGCTCTCCTACTACGATACCCGGGTGGACAACTACCTGATTACCTCCATGGTTAACGTAATGCCGGGGCAGCCGGGTACGGGGCTGGGCCACACCATGTTCGTGCCCAACTTGCTGCCCATGGACTTCCGTGGTTTGGAGCTGGAGATCGATTATGACGCCGAGCGCTGGTACACGCAGGCCAACTATACCCATGTTCTGGGCAGCGACAATGCCTTCTGTCAGAGGATCTACCCGCTGGGAAGCGGATGGATTCAACAAGATATGCCCAATGAAGATGGCAGCTACCCTGACGCTCACTATGAAGCAATCGAAGCGGGCTACGAGTCCCGCGAGGATCAACTCGATAACCAAACCTATTGCGGCATTGATGTGATCGGTATGAACAGCGCCCGTCAGTTGCCGATGGATCGCGGCAGCCTCACCTTCGGTACCCGCTGGTTCGGCCAGCGCCTGGATGTAGGCACCCGCCTTAACTACAGCGCCGCGGGCGGCCCGGAGGATTTCGACTTTGACCTGTGGCCCAGCTACGTCACCTGGGACCTCTACGCCAGCTATCAGGTCAACCCTAACCTGCTGCTGCGCGCCACCATGCTCAACGTCCGCGACCGCAACTACGTGACCGGCTACTCGGATATTTTCTCCAAGAGCTATGGGGCAGGCCGCACCCTAATGGCCGGGGCAGAACTGCGTTTTTAATTTCATGACAGCGCTATTGTGCTGTTAACGAATATGCCCGCCAAGCGGGCATACAGGGCAGGTAACTCACCTTGCCTGCCAACTCACGGCCTCAAGGCCAACATTGTTATATAAAGGAGATTGAAAATGTCTATTAGCTATACCTACGATGAAAACAACTTCCCAGAGCTTTTCATCCCTGGCTCATCATTGGAAAGCCTACTACTTGAATTTGAGGAATCAGGCGCACCCGGCGAGCATAGTGACGATAACCCGGGCGGTATCAATGAAGGTGGATTCTTCACCAACGGAGTAGGCTCGGGCCTAGCGGGTGATACCTATGCCATGGCCAATAACGAAGGTGCGTTTGCCTTCTCAGCCACCGGGGATCTCTCCTATAACTTCGCTGATCATGCTCTGACCGGCACCCTAGAGAGCCTCACGCTGGGCTCACATCTCCTCAATGGCGAAGTCGTCAATGACTTCATTACCTTCACCTTCGACGATCCCATCGTCGCCAGCCATAACGGTCGTGGCAACGAAGTGCACGACATCATCTGGGGCTTGATGAACGGCTCGGTGGAAGGTGCCGATGACAGCGCTGGCACTGGCACCAACGGCGGCTTATTGGCGGTGCTGGACGATGCAGGCCTTCTCGGCGATGCCATCCCAGCTTCCGTCACTGGCGTATCTACCAGCGAATTCGATTTCGCCCTGGCTGCGTGAGCAACGCCATCGCTATAAACACCTAATAAAAAAGGCAAGGGGAATCCCCTTGCCGCAACGTTCAAACACCGCGTCAGGGGCGTTATGCCTTGGCGCGGTGCCTCGGCATTCTCGCCCGATGAGACGAGGAGTCAAGCAGAGACGTGACCAACGCACTAATGAGAGAACGAATTCGAGACGAATTGCTATGGCGATTCGTTGATTTGTTACGTCTATTTTCAGGGACATAGCTAATGACCCCCTCCCAACGCCAGCCCGGAAACGAACTCTACCGAGCACTTAGCCGCTATCGCGGCACACTGCGCTCGGTAGGGCTGTTCAGTGCGGTTATCAATCTACTGATGCTAGTGCCGCCGCTGTATATGCTACAGGTCTATGATCGCGTACTGGCTTCCGGCAATACCACCACGCTAATGATGCTAACGGGCATGGCGCTGGGGCTGTTGGCGTTAATGGGTGCCTTGGAGTACATACGCAGCCTAGCAGTCATTCATATTGGCGAACGGTTCGATGAACAACTGGGGGAGCGGGTTTACGCGGCAGCCTTCGAGCGCGGGCTAAGCGGCCAGGCTGCTCAGGCAGGGCAAGCCACGCGGGATCTTGATTCGCTGCGCCAATTTATCACCGGCAACGCGGTATTTGCATTCTTCGATGCCCCCTGGTTCCCACTGTATTTGCTGGTGATGTTTATGTTCCACCCGTGGATTGGTTGCCTAGCGCTAGTGGGTGCCATCGTGTTGATCGGTCTGGCATGGCTCAACGAGCGGCTTTCCCAGCCGCCGCTACGTGAAGCAGGCAAGCTTTCCGTACAGGCGAATGCCATGGCAGAAGCGCAACTGCACCATGCTGATGCCATCGAGTCGATGGGTATGCTGTTGGCCTTTACCCGCCGCTGGTCGCACCTGCACGATGGCTTTGTCGCGCTGCAGGGGCTGGCCAGCGAGCGTACCGCGCTGGTTACTTCTATCTCCAAGAGCCTGCGCATTGCGTTACAGTCACTGGTATTGGGGTTGGGCGCTTGGCTAGCGATTGGCGGGCAGATCAGTCCTGGTACGATGATCGCCGGGTCTATTTTAATGGGCCGTGCGCTCAGCCCTATTGATCAGGTGATCAACGCTTGGCGGCAATGGACCTCGACACGGCTGGCTTACCAGCGCTTGGGTAACCTGCTAACAGTACACCCGGCCCGCCAGCCAGGCATGGACCTCCCTGCCCCGCTGGGCAAGCTTAATGTGGAGCCGGTAAGCGCCATGCCGCCAGGCGGAAAGATACCCACGTTGGTTCAAGTGGGCTTCCAATTGGAAGCGGGCAGCGTGCTCGGTGTTATCGGGCCTTCGGGGTCAGGCAAATCTACCCTGGCCAAACTACTAGTGGGTGTTTGGAAGCCGAAGATCGGCACCGTGCGGCTGGATGGTGCCGATATCAAGAGCTGGAACAGAGCGCTACTGGGGCCACATATCGGCTACCTGCCTCAGGATGTCGAGCTGTTTGCAGGTAGCGTGGCGGAGAATATCGCTCGCTTCAGCGAACCAGACCCCATGAAGGTCGTCGAGGCCGCCAAAACCGCGGGCGTACACGAACTGATTCTGGCCCTACCCAATGGCTACGACACCTACTTAGGAGATAGTGGGATCGGCCTTTCGGGAGGGCAGCGCCAGCGTATTGCCCTAGCGAGGGCGCTCTACGGCCCCCCGGCACTCGTCGTGTTGGACGAACCCAATGCAAACCTTGATGACGTCGGTGAAAAAGCACTATTGGAAGCGTTACAGCGACTGCGTGAATGCCACGTTACGGTGGTGCTGATTACCCACCGCCCTCAGGTACTCAAGGCCACTTCTCACTTGCTAGTACTACGTGAAGGCCACCTGCAGAAGTTCGGCCCCACTGAAGAGATCTTGCAAGCCTTGAACACTGCCCGCCAAGCGGTAGCTCCTGCCAATGGCGCGATGGCCACTCCGTATGCGCAAAGCGCTTATAGCTACGGCAATGTTTCCATCAATCGTCAGGAGCAGCGCGCATGACCCTTCGCGATATCTCGCAGTCGCCACCTGATGCAAAACCACACACCTCCTCAGCCATACCGGACTGGCAAGCACTCGCCATGCGCCGTAAGCGACGACCGCTTCGCATAGGGAGTTGGCTGCTACTGGGAGGCTTAGCACTGTTTGTGGCCTGGGCAGCCTGGGCACCGCTGGATAATGGTATCGCCGTGCCTGCCACGGTGGTGGTGTCGGGGAACCGCCAAGCGGTCGAGCATCCTACCGGGGGCACGGTCGAAAGGCTCTGGGTGCGCGATGGTGATCGAGTGGATCAAGGGCGGCCGTTGGTTAGCCTGGATACCACGCAGCTGCAAAACGAGGCCGAGGTGCTGCGCTTGCAGCACGCCTCGGCGCTGGCGGAAGCGGCGCGCTTGGAAGCCGAGCGCGATGGGCAAGCGAGCATCACCTTCCCACCCGAACTCATGCCCTCGGGCGATGCCGATATTGATACTCTCGTCAGCCAGCAGCGCCTGCTCTTTGCCAGCCGCCGCAGTGCCCTCGACGCCGAACTCGCGGGGCTTGCGGCCAGCCTTGCCGGGCAACGCGCTCAAGTGACCGGTCTCGAAGCTTCGCTCAGTCAGCAGCGAACACGCCTTGACGTGCTCAGCGAGCAGCGGCGCAACCTGAGCGAGCTAGCATCGGGAGGCTACATACCACGCAACCGAATGCTGGAGTTCGAAGGCAGTTACGTCCAGTTGCAAGGCGACATTGCCAGCGCCAACGGCACCCTGCAGCAAACCCAACGCCAGATCGACGAGCTTGAGCTGCGCCTGACCCAGCGCCAGGAGGAGTATCAGCGCGAAGTGGGCGAAGCGCTGGCTCAAGCCCGCCTGCGCGGCCAAGAAGCCGCCGGGCGCATGGCCAACAACGCCTACGAACAAGCGCACGCGGTGATTCGTGCCCCGCGCTCGGGCCGCGTGGTGGGCTTGGCCTTGCACACCGAGGGCGGCGTGGCACAGCCCGGCAGTCTGCTGATGGAGATCGTCCCGCAAGACGAGCCATTGCGCGTGGAGGGGCAGCTTCCCGTCGACCAGGTCGACCGCGTAGCACCGGGCCTGCCGGTAGAGCTTGCCTTCACCGCGTTCGAGCGCAGCAGCACGCCGCGCGTTCCGGGCACGGTTACGCAGGTCTCCGCCGACCGCTTGGTCGACGAGGTCAGCGGCCTGCCTTACTACCGCCTGGAGGTCGAGGTCGCCAACGACGACCTGGCAGTGCTGGGCACAGCGCCGCTAAAGGCGGGCATGCCAGTGGAAGCATTCATCCGTACGGGCGAGCGCTCACTGCTCAACTATCTGCTCAAGCCCCTGTTCGACCGGGCACGCATGGCATGGGGGGATGCATGAGGTTGTTACGTTCAACGGCGGTGAAACTTAGCATCGGCTGCTGGCTCTGCCTACCACTGGCTGCCCAGGCACTGGATTTCCAGACCGCTTACGACTACGCCCGCCAATACGATCCTACTTGGCTTGCTGCACAAAACGCCCGCGATGCCGGGCAGCAGGAGCGTGCCCTGGGGCGCTCGCGGCTGCTGCCTACGCTCGGCTACCGCTACTCCTACGCGCATAACCACTCTGAGGTAGAGCAGTCGACCCCGCTGGGCACGACCACCAACGACATGCGCTACTCAAGCCACACCTCGGCAGTGACTCTGACCCAGCCGCTACTGGATGCGGCGGCTTTCGCCCAGTATCAGGCAGGCAGGGCGCGTGCCGAAGCTGCCGAGGCAACGCTCGACCGCGCCTATCAAGCACTGGCCGTTCGTGTGCTCCAAGCCTATACCGATACCCTCTACGCCGAGGACGACATCGCCTTGGCCGAAGCGCACCTGCGGGCATTGGAAGAGGAGTCGGAGAAAAGCACCCAGTTCGTCGCCTATGGTGAGGGCACGCGTACCGATCAGTTGGAAATTGCCGCACAGATGCGACTGGTCGAAGCGCGCCTAATCGAAGCCGAGGACCGCTTGCAGGACGCACTCAACGCACTCGACCTGCTCATCGGCCAACGGCCTGCTTCCCCCCTGGCACCGCTTCGCCCAGACGCCTGGGCAGTGCTGGCGGAGCAGGCACAAGCCAGTGCCTCCACGTTAGACGAGTGGCAAACCTTGGCACTGGCCTACAACCCGGAGCTTGCGGCACAGCGCAGCGCCCTGGATGCCTCGCGCCATCAGGTGCATGCCCAGTACGCAGGCCACTTGCCCACGGTGCAGCTTTATGCCCGCAGCCAGATCTCCGACTCCAGCAGCGAGAACACCATCGGCCAGCGCTACGATACCAACAGCATCGGCGTCGAAGTCAACCTGCCGCTCTATTCGGGTGGGCGGGTCGTGGCCGCCAGCCGCCAGGCACAGAGCACCTTCGAACAGCATCGCCACGAGTTGGATGCGACCACAGCAGAAATTCTCAACGACGTAGAACGCCAGTACCGGCTGGTGCGTAGCAGCCAGCGGCGCGAAGAGGCGTACCGGCAATCCGTCGAGGCCGCCACCCAGCGCGTGGAAGCGACACAGCGTAGCCTGGAAGGCGGCGAGCGTACCCATCTGGACGTGTTGGATGCCGAACACCAACGCTTCGAGGCGTTGCGCGATCTGGCGCGGGCTCGCTACGATTACCTAGTGGCCTGGCTGAGCCTGCGCTGGCAAGCGGGGCAACTTGACGACAGCGATATCGCCCAGGTAGCGAACTATTTCTAAACGATTTCCGGCGATACTGCCGAAGCCTAGAGAGCCACGACACATGAAAGAAACGCCCCCTTCATCGACATCGCCCCAGCGTGAGCCTGCACGCAGCCCGCTGGCCCGCGCCCTATGGGTAGCACTGGCCGCGCTGAGCTTCGGCATTGGAGTCGTAGGTATTTTCGTGCCACTACTGCCGACTACCGAGTTCATGCTCGGGGCGATCTACTGTGCTTCCAAGGGCTCGCCACGCTTCGAAGCCTGGATTCGTTCGCGGCGCTACGTGGGGCCATTGATCAAGAACTGGGAGTGCGAGCGCGCCATTTCACGTCGCGCCAAGTACGTGGCGGTGAGCAGCATCATCGCCAGCGCCATGCTGCTGCTCTGGCATTTGGGGGAAGGCTGGTTGCGCTGGGCCATCATCGCACTGCTGGCCGGGGTGGCGGTATGGCTGGCAACGCGCCCAGAGCCCACCAAGCAGGATTGATGTGGCAATAAAGATTGCCCAGGACGAGACTAGAGGGTCAGGTTTTCCGGCTGACCGATATCTTCCTCACCGTTCGTGTACTTTATCCACGTTTTACCCAGATGGTTGCGCAGTTCATCGCCGACGCGTGCGGCGTCGCGGGCCTCCAAGGCCGCCATGATGGCCTCGTGCTCCTCCATGGCTTTCGCCCATTTATCGTTCTTTTGATTGGACAGATAGCGCACCCGATAAAGCTGCCGACTGAGGTTGGCGTGTATATCAATTAGGGTCGTGTTCCCCGAAAGCGCCACGATCCGGTTGTGGATATCCTGGTTAAGCCGAAAGTAGTTCTGCCGATCCCTTCTTAAGAACGAAGCTTTCATTTCGTAATGCAGCGCCTGTAACTCAGCAATATCTTCGTCGCTAGCCCTGACACACGCCAGTTGCGCGGCTGACTGCTCAAGGACGCTTAATACATAGGCCTTTTCTTTCATATCCGCAGCGCTGACATCCGCAACCACAGCCCCGCGGTTGGGGGAAATCACCACTAAACCTTCTGTCGCAAGAATCTTGAGCGCCTCGCGTAGCGGCGTACGCGACACTTGTAACTCAACTGCCAGCGTGCGCTCGGGTAACCGCTGTCCCGGTTGGAAATGATCCATGACGATATGTTCGCGCAAATAATGCGCGACTTTTTCAACAAGCCCGGCGTTATGGGTTGGAGCGATATCTTCCATGGAGTTGTTCACTTTGATTAGCGTCTATTAATAATGGCATACCAAAAAACTCTTTTCAAATAATCACATATAAAAAACACTCCCTCAATAACACTTAAGCCATTGATTTAAAGAAAAAACAAATCTACCAACGACTAAAGTATCATCCTTCTAGCGTTGACCTCTCTAATGGTATACCACTAAATTTCACATCTATATATTACGCCTACGTTGAAAAAAGAAGCATCTATAAGTTCATGGCCACTGTAAAAATACTTTTGCCAAACATGGAATGCCATTATTTATGAATTACTTACAACACTTTCATACGACCAAAATAGTTGAAGTCTGTATCGCGGGCGCTGGTGATTTTGGTCGTGGCGTATTGCGTCAAGCCCGCCAGATGCCAGGATTGTCAGCGCGTATTGCGATCGACATCAATCCTGAAAAGGCGGCTGAAGCCTTTCGCCACGCGGGTTTTCCCAGCACAAAAATAATGGTATGCCATTCTACGAGCGATGCCGAAGACGCTTGGCAGAAAGGCTTTTTCATTGCCACAGCTTCTTTCGATACGGTCGCGGCACTTCCGTTCGATATTCTGGTTGAGTCTACCGGCATTCCTGATGTCGGCGCCCATTATGCAGAAGCGGCCTTACTGGCGGGTAAGCATGTCGGTATTGCCACCAAGGAAACCGAGTCGGTTGTCGGACCCTACCTGACTCGCCTGGCCGAAGACCAAGGACGCCTTTTCACGCCGCTGGATGGCGACCAGCCAAGCCTGCTGATTGGCCTTGTCACATGGGCCAAAACGCTGGGGTTTGAGATCATTTCTGCTGGCAAGAGTAGCGAATACGACTTTATCTGGGATGAAGCGCAAGGCACCGTGACCTGTAATGGCACCCAGTACGATGCCACTGAAATTGCCGCCCTCTGGAAGCTTGACGATAGCGATGCACGCACCACAGTCAAATCCCGCGGCGAGGCCTTGTCAGCTATTCCGCAGATTTCCGTGCCTGACCTGTGTGAGATGGTCAATGTTGCCAACGCTACAGGCCTACAGCCAGATCTGCCTGAATTTCATGCCATGGTGCTCAGAACCATAGAAGTGCCCACGCTTCTGGATACCCAAGCAGAAGGCGGTGTTCTAAAAGGTAATGAGCGCCTTGAAGTCTTTAACTGCCTGCGCCGCCCAGATGAGCTGAGCTTTGCTGGCGGTGTGTTTGTAGTGGTGCGCTGTGAAGACCCGCATGTCTGGACACTGCTGCGCGATAAAGGTCACGTACTAAGCCGCAGCGGCAATAGCGCCATGGTATATCTGCCACGCCATTTGCTAGGCCTGGAAGCGCCCATCTCGCTGCTGGATGTGGTACTCAACGGCTTAACGTCCGGTGGCGGCCATGCCACCACCCCTAAATTCGACCTGACTGCGCGCGCCACCCAAGCGATCAAGGCGGGCCAGCGGCTCGAGATGAAGGGCCATCATCGGCACATCGAAGGGCTGCGTCCGGAGATTCACCCCGCTGCGGCGCTTTCAGATGACGCCAAAGTCCCTTTTTATCTGTTACCAGGCGCCGAAGTTATTCGCGATATCGCACCTAACCAACCCATTACTTTAGCCGATGTCACGTTACCACCTTCTCGACTACATAAGCTGCGACTTAAACAGGACAAGCTGTTTTATGCAGGCGACAGCCAGTAACTAACGGTAGAGCGCCTTTAAGGTGCTCCACTTCGCATATTGATGGACCCTAAAAGCAACAATAATCACCTTGGAGAAAATTATGCTTATCAAACATAATGTTAAATACGCCACTTTAGGTCTTGCCATGCTCGGCGCGGCTACCAGCGCCAGCGCCAGCGATGCCGACAACTTCCCCAGCAAGCCAATCCAGTTCCTGGTAGCCGCAGGTGCTGGCGGTGGTACTGATAACTTTGCTCGGGTCGTTCGCCCGATGTTTGAAGAAGCCATTGGCGGCGCGAGTATTACAGTGGTTAACCTGCCAGCCGCGTCCGGCGCTTTAGCCCATCAGCGTGCCGCCACGAGCGAGGCTGATGGCCACACTCTAGACTTTGCGTCCACTACGCTTGTGACCTCACTTGCGGCGGGCCAAAACCCCGTGGGTCTGGACCAGTTAACGCCGGTTGCGCGTATGCAGTCTGACGTAATGGCGCTTTTTGTTAATCCTGAGCGTTTTCCTGATTTTGATTCTTTCATGAAATACGCTGAGGAAAACCCCGGTAAAGTCACCGTTGGGGGCACCCATACGGCAAGCCCAGATCATGTAGCTTTCCTGTCGCTGCGTGATGCGTCCGGGCTAGACATAAATTTTATCCCTTACGACAGCACCGGCAACGCCACTGCCAACGTGCTGGGCGGTAATATTGATGCGACCACCACCTCGCTAAGCCCGCTATTAAGCTACATCGAAGCCGGCCAGATGATGCCAATTTTGGTCTTCAGCGATGAACGCCTTGAAGACTACCCAGATGTGCCGACCACGGTTGAAAACGACTGGGACCTGACAGACGGTAACGATCGCGCCATATTTGTGCATGCTGATACGCCTGCGCCGATCATGAAGCGTCTGGAAAATGCCTTTAAAGACGTATATGACTCTGAGGAGTACCAAAGCTACGCAGAGCGCGTAAACCTTGATTACCGTGAAGGCTGGATGAGTAGCGACGAGTATCGTCAGCGGCTTGAGAGCAACTACGAGCTTTACTCGCGTTTGCTGCAAAACGACTAAACCAGTAGCTACTGGTTGGTGGAAGGGCATGTCCCCTCCTATATCCATCTGAAAGATCGGCCTCGCGGGGCCGTGCTTCCACTATCCCCATCAAGGTTTACCATGCACGCTAGGATCACTCTTTTTGCGCTTGGGGTCGTGTCACTCGCGATGGTGAGTCTTTATCCCACGCTGCAATTCCCAAGCTCTGCGCAGGTGTCCACGTTTATCGGCCCTCGCGTTTGGCCGCTGACCCTGCTGATCGTTCTTTTTGCGCTGGGAATTGCCCTGCTCGCCATTACGTGGCGTGACAGCAAACAGGCACTGGTCAGCGACCCCCAAGCGGCTTCGCCCCCCCCAACTGAAACGGCACCAATCTCATCATGCTTCTCCCTTGGCCGCACCCGCCATTGGTGGTTTATAGCAGCGGCTATCACCTACACGCTATTGATACAAAGCATCGGCTTTTTAATCGCCAGCCTGATATTTACGTTTATCGGTACGCTGTTGCTGGGCGCCCGTTCGTGGACGAACATTGCCATTACGTTAGTTCTTGCCGCTGTACTGATGCAGGGCGTTTTCGTGTCGCTGCTTGGCATTCCCATGCCGTAAGGCTGATCCATAACAGACCCAACCTTCCAGGGAGTCGACCATGCTAGAACATTTTTTGGCCGGGTTAGCCGTGGTGATGCAGCCACTCAATCTACTGCTCTTAACCTCTGCCGTGTTTATCGGCTTTATCGGTGGTGCACTGCCCGGCGTTAGCGGCGTTATTCTAGTGGTTATCCTGCTGCCAGTTACTTATGGCATGGAGCCGACCACAGCCTTTATGGTGCTGACCGCCATCTATGGCGCAACGGTCTTTTCAGGTTTGATTACGGCCATTCTATACCGTGCCCCAGGCACGCCTGAAGCGGTAATGACGGCGTTTGATGGCTATCCCATGACTCAGCGTGGAGAGGCAGGCAAAGCCTTGGGCATCGGCGTTTTAAGCTCGGCTATCGGCGGGCTTGTGGGTACCGTAGCACTTATTATATTCACGCCCATGCTTGCCAAGATGGCCTTGAAGTTTTCATCTCCTGAGTACTTTGCCTTGGCGGTACTCGGTTTAACAGTGGTGGCTTCACTAGGCGGTCGTCTCATATTTGGCTTGATTGGTGCGGCGCTAGGCCTATTCATTGCGACCATTGGTATTGACCCGCTCACCGGCACCAGCCGCTTTACCTTTGGCAATCTTAATCTGACCGAAGGCGTGGGCTTGATTCCGGTCATTGTGGGTCTGTTTGCCGTTTCAGAAGTCATGAAACGTACACTGGACCATGAAAGCCATCAGCCCTTGAAAAAGGTGAAGGTCAAGATTTTCGATCTTCCTATCCTGCGCCAGATCGGCATGACCCTGTCGCGTTCATCTATTATCGGGGTCGTCATCGGTATCCTACCGGGTATCGGGGCCAGCACCGCGGCGATGGTGAGTTATAGCGAAACGGTCCGCTGGTCCAAGCATCCCGAGAAATTTGGCAAGGGTGCGCCGGAAGGTATTGCCGCCCCTGAGTCTGCCAATAACGCAGCGGCCATGGGTGCACTGGTACCGCTTTTTGCATTGGGTATTCCGGGTAGCGGCACTACGGCCGTTATTTTGGGCGCGTTTATCATGCACGGCCTGCAGCCTGGACCAATGTTTATGCTGACTAGCAGTGACTTGATCTATGCGGTGTTTGCCGGGCTATTTATCGTCAATTTCATGATTCTGCTTTTCTCAAAGCCGTTCATCGTGCTGTTTACCAAGCTGCTGAATGTACCTTATTCCGCACTCGGCCCCATTATTATCATGTGCTGCATCGTGGGTACCTATTCGGTGCGCAACTCCATGTTTGATGTATGGTTGATGATGGGCTTTGGCGTACTGGGCTATCTGCTTGAGAAGATCAACTTCCCTCTGGTATCCATCATTTTGGGACTGGTATTGGGCCCTATCGCAGAAAGCGAGCTGCGCCGTGCGCTATCCATGTCACAAGGCGACTTCAGCATCTTTATTGAGCGTCCTATTAGCGCCACGCTACTGAGTATTGCTTTCCTTTTGCTGGCCGTCACGCTGATTACGCCGCTGATCAAACGCGCACGTCGCAAGGCCACTACCTGAAGCCCGTATCCTGGAGAATGCTATGACCATCGTACTGGGCGCTATCGCCGACGATTTCACCGGCGCCACTGACCTTGCCAATAACCTGGTACGCGGCGGCATGCGCTGCGTTCAAGTGATTGGCGTGCCGACCACCTCGCCCGATTTAAGCAACGTGGATGCCGTGATAGTGGCGCTTAAATCGCGCTCCTGCCCGGTTGAAGAGGCCACTAGCGATTCACTGGCAGCACTTGACTGGTTACGTGAACAGAGTGCCCGGCAGATATTTTTTAAATACTGCTCGACCTTTGATTCAACCGATAAGGGCAACATCGGCCCAGTTGCCGATGCACTACTTGATCGACTCGGCGTCTCGCAAACCGTGATGGTCCCGGCATTTCCGATTAATGGCCGGACGGTATATCAAGGGCATCTGTTCGTTGGCGATCGCCTGCTTAACGATAGCGGCATGCAGCACCACCCGCTGACGCCCATGACCGATGCGGATCTTGTACGCGTGCTTTCGCGCCAGACTTCCCACTCCGTTGGCTTGGCCAGCCGCACCACGCTAGCCAAAGGGGCCGAAGCCACTCGCCAACACTTTGACGCTCTGGCGGCTAAAAACGTACGCCACGTGATTTGTGATACCGTCGATGACAGCGATCTGGACGTCTTGGCGGAGGCAACGGTAACGATGCCCTTGGTAACCGGCGGTTCGGGGCTAGGCCAAGCCCTGCCTGCCCAGTACCGCAAACAGGGTTGGCTTGCCGAGATAGCCGAGCCCGGGCGTCTTCAACCCGCCTCGGGTAACATGCTGGCACTGTCTGGCAGCTGCTCACGGGCAACGCTTGCCCAGGTTGCTGATTTCCTCGAACGCCATCCTGGCGCTGGTTTTGCGCTTGACCCGCAGGCTCTGGCGAAAGACGACACACAATGGGAACAAGCCCTGGCCTTCGCGTTCGAGCGTCTTGAACAAGATGCACCTGCCTTGATCTATGCCTCCGCTGATCCTGAAAAGGTCAAGGCTGCTCAGGTGGAACTGGGCGTCGATAAGGCCGGCCTCATCGTCGAAAAAGCGTTAAGCCAGCTTGCCGTTACTCTGGTCAATGAAGGCGTTGGCCGACTGGTAGTTGCCGGTGGCGAAACTTCAGGTGCGGTGGTGTCTGCCCTGGGCATTTCCGCGCTACGTATCGGCGAGCAGATCGATCCCGGCGTGCCCTGGACACAGGCGGCACTTGCCAACCGCGAGGCCCCACTTTCTCTGGCACTCAAGTCGGGCAACTTTGGCAGTGTGGATTTCTTCACACGCGCGTTTGAGGTATTGGCATGAGTACTCACGACCAGAACTGCCTGCGTGAACAGATCAGCACGCTGGGGAAATCGCTGTTCGATCGTGGCCTGACCATGGGCTCCAGTGGCAATATCAGCGTGCGCCTGGATGACGGCGGCTGGCTGATGACGCCTACCAACGCTTGCCTTGGGCGTCTGGACCCTGCACGCATCTCGCACCTGGATACCCAAGGCCAGCTAATCAGCGGTGATAAGCCCACCAAAGAGCAGTTTCTGCATATGGCGATGTACGATGAGCGCCCTCAGTCAGGCGCCATCGTCCACCTGCACTCTACGCATTCGGTGGCGGTTTCCTGCCTGCCGGGTATCAACCCTTGCGACTGCATTCCGCCGCTCACCGCCTATTACGCCATGCGCGTAGGCAAGCTTCCCCTGGTGCCTTACCACATCCCGGGCGACCAACAGCTGGGCGAAGCGGTACGCGGCCTAGCAGGCAAGCACAGCGCCGTGCTACTCGCCAACCACGGCCCGGTTGTCGCCGGTAAAAACCTTGAAGCGGCGGTGTATGCCACCGAAGAGCTCGAAGAAACGGCCAAGCTGTTTCTGCTGTTGCGCGGCGAAAACCCGCGTGTGCTGACGCCTGAACAGGTTGCTGAATTGGAAGCCCGGTTTCCAAGGGACTAAAGCATTCCGCCACCGCACTTGAAACATAAGGGCAAAGCTCATTGAGTTTTGCCCTTATCGATGACTCCTCATATAACTACTATCCACCATTCATCACCGTGGTCAGGATTCAGTGCTCCTCTAGCAAACGAATCAACTCCGGCACCGCCATGGTCTGATCCTCCACGCCTGCGTACAGCGCCGCTACCGCGCCGGCGACGCCTCTTGTCGTATTAAGCGCATCGGTCATGGTGTGGTAGTAGCCGAGATCTTTATGCGCGTTCGCCACGCTAAAGCGAAACCCCGAAGCATCGCCTGATTCAATAAAGGGACGTAACCGTTCCAGCACCACGCCGCCCCCGCCGCCCTTGGTCAAAACCTCCAGAAAAGCGTGGTCATCGATACCCGCCCGCCGGGAAGCCGCAGTCGCCTCGGCCAATACGGCTGAAAAGCCCAACGACACGTAGTTATGCAGTAGCTTAAGGGTATGCCCTGAGCCTACGCCTCCCGCGTGGGTAATGACCTCAGCGAAACTTTCGAGTAGCGGGCGCAACGCTTCAAACAGCGTCTCGGATGCACCGACGATAAGGTTCAACCGCCCCTCCTCAGCTTCCTTGGGCGTGCGTGTCATCGCCGCATCGACCAGGTGGCCACCCGCTTCGTCTACCCTGGCGGCAACCTTAGCCGTGGAGCTTGGCAACGAGGTAGAGCAGTCCACCACGATGGAGCCCTGGGCGAGCCCCTCCAGCACGCCATCCGGCTCAAACAGCACGGCCTCTACTTGGGGCGAACCCGTTACGCACAGCAATACCACGTCGGCTTTTTCGGCCACTTCCCGCGCGCTTGAGCACGGCACGGCGCCTGCCGCCAGTAGATCGTCTACGGGCTGATTGCCAGGGTGGTCCAGAAAGGCCAGGGAATACCCCGCATTGAGAATGTTCTTGGCAATGCCGTGGCCCATTAACCCCACACCCACCATACCGATGCGATGCTCTGTACGAACGGATTGATTCATGAATAAGCTCCTAGCCTAATGTAGTTATGATTGTGTTCTAGCCATGGCGAATGGCGACCGTTTTTATCCGGGTATAGCTGCGCAGCCCCTCGAAGCCTTTTTCCCGCCCGTGCCCGGAGCGCCCGACACCGCCGAAAGGCAGTTCAATGCCGCCGCCCGCACCGTAGTTATTGATAAATACCTGGCCGCTACGAATGCCTCTCGCCAAGCGTAATTGGCGGCCACCGTCGCGCGTCCAGACACCGGCACATAGTCCGAAGTCGGTTGCATTGGCCAAGCGCAGCGCTTGTGCTTCATCATCGAATATCTGCACGGCCAGCACGGGGCCAAACAGCTCTTCGCGCAGCACGTCATGATTATCGGGAATATCGGTAAGCAAATGCGGGACGACAAAATGACCAGCTGGTGAGGCGTTTTTAGCGAGCTGCCCTCTTGCCGCAACTCGAATACCGTCCGCTTCGGCCATGGCTAGCCGCTTATCGAGCTGCAATTTTTGACGGGCATTAATCAGCGGGCCGCAGTCGGCATCTTCCTCGCCCGATGCACACTGTAGCGCCGAGAAGCGCTCTATCAGACGATCCGTAAACGCTTTCGATATATCGCGCTGTATCAACAGGCGGCTTCCCGCCGAGCAGGTTTGCCCGGCATTCTGGATAATCCCACGCACCACTGCGTCGAAAGCCGCATCTAGATCGGCATCTGCAAAGACAATCTGCGGCGACTTGCCACCCAGCTCTAGCGTGACGGGCACGTGATGCTTTGCCGCCGCCTGGGTTACATGGGTGCCGGTCTCAGGAGAACCAGTGAATGAGAGATGATCAATCCCCGGATGCGCGGCCAGGGCAGCACCAGCTTCACGCCCAAGTCCCGGCACCACATTGAGCACTCCGGCTGGCAGACCGCAGGCTATCGCCAGCTTTGCCAAGCTCAAGACGCTCAAACAGGCATCTTCGGCAGGCTTAAGAACGATAGTATTGCCAACAGCCAAGGCGGCTGCCACGCAGCGGCCAAATATCTGTGACGGGTAATTCCAGGGAATAATCTGCGCGCAAACACCATACGGCTCACGCAACGTCATGACGGTGTAGCCCTCTTCATAAGGTAGGGTCTCGCCATGTAATTTATCGGCGCCACCGCCGTAAAAGCGAAAGTAATGCGCGCAGGCTTTAATATCCGCGCGCGCTTGGGTTAAGGGCTTTCCAGTGTCCAGGCATTCTAAAGCCGATAAATGCTCATGGTTGGCCTCGATGGCATCAGCAAAGTCAAATAGCCAGGCGCTGCGTTGGCGGGCACTCCACTGCGCCCACTCTCCCAGCTCACCTGAAAAGGCGCGCCGCGCTGTGGCGACGGCATCATCGACATGCTCCGGCGTGCAGCGGGCGATATGCGTGACGACTTCGCCACGAGCGGGCGCCTCTACGGGTAGCGTCGCGCCGGTATCAACCCAGATATTGCCTATTAGCGCCGCCTGGGGTGGAAATTCGGGCAAATCAATCATCAACATACTCCTTAGCCATACAGCAGGTTAACCAGCCCCATCGAAATCCAGGGCATATAGGTAATTGCCATCAGACACGTCAGCACCACCAGCACAAATCGCACCAGCCAGGGCAGCATCTGATCAATGGAAATCTTCGCCACTGCACACGCGGCAAACAGGTTTACGCCCAGCGGCGGAGTAATCATTCCCAGGGCCAAATTAACCACCATGATCAGTCCGAAATGTACCGGATGAACGCCAAACTGCATGGCGATCGGCGTAAGGATCGGTGCCAGTACCAGGATCGCCGCGCCGGTCTCGATAAACATCCCCACCACAAGCAGCAGGGCGTTGACGGCCAGCAAAAAAGCCCAGGGGCTTTCGAACATCGCCGTGACTCCAGCGGCGACTTGGGCGGGAAGGCCGGAACGGCTAATCAGGAAACTAAACAGAGCGGCCGCTGAGATAATCAGCATCACCGCAGCGGTAGACACAACGCTTTGACGCAGTACGGGGATTAGGTCGACCAGCTTAAGCTCGCGGTAGCAAGCACCGACCACCAAGGCATAAAACACCGCCACCGCCGAGGCTTCAGTGGGCGTAAAAATCCCGCCATAGATGCCGCCGATGACCACCACCGGCATCAGCATCGCCGCCCAGGCGCGCTGGAAGGCCGTCGTAAAGCGAGTGCGGTCATTGCGATCTTGAAGACCAAAACCGCGCAGCTTGCAGAAAATATAAACAAAGACCAGCAGCGCACCACCAACCAATAACCCCGGACCAATGCCTGCAATGAACAGCTGGCCAATCGAGGTATTGGTACTTACCCCAAATAGAATCAAGGGAATAGAGGGCGGAATCAGCACCCCCAGCTCTGCCGATGAAGCCTGGATGGAGGCAGCCAAGGGTTTGGGATAGCCGTGCTTGACCATTGCTGGAATAAGAATCGCACCGATAGCAAAGGTCGTCGCCACACTGGAGCCTGATACTGCCGCAAACATCATGCAGGTCAGTACGCAGGTCATCGCCAACCCGCCCTGAACGCCACCCACGATTGACTTGGCCAGATCAACCAGTCGGCTAGAGATACCACCGGCCGCCATCAGGTTGCCCGCCAAGATGAAAAAAGGAATCGCCATCAGCGGGAAGTTATCCAGCCCTACAAACAGCTGTTGAGGCACCATCATCAAGGGAAAGCGCGAAAAAAACTCAATGCCGATGATCGATGCCAGCAGAATGGAGATTGCGATCGGCACGCCGGTGGCGAACAAAATCAACAGAGAAAGACCAATGGCTAAGTTCATAAGCGCGGCTCACTCGGGGTAGCAGGCGGCATGCCGGACGTTGCTGCAGCCTCTTGCTCGACTGTCTCATCATGCATTGGCCCTAAAGTTTCAAGACCGCAACTTTGGGCCAGCAGCCGCGCAATAACGGCCAGCATCGCAAAGGCACTGCCCACTGGAATAGCCGCATATGCCCAGGACATCGAGACCTCGAGTGCGGACAGCGTCTGATTGCTAACCCGCTGGGTCATTTGGACGCCGTAGAATACCAATACAGAGAGCACCAGAAGACAGCACAGACCGATAAACCATTCAAGCGCCAGCAGGGTGGGCTTGGGCACGAGCTTGTAGATAACCTCTACGGCCATCATAAAGCCGCCGCGGAACGTGGCGGCAGAGGCCATAAACACACACCAGATCATCGTCGCCCGTGACAACGTCTCCGACCACGTCGAGGGCGCATTGAAGAGAAATCGTGTAAGCACTTGATAGAATCCCAACGACACTGAAACGATCAACATCAAAATAGCGATCGCCAGCGCTAACCGAGTCAACACATGTTCGACACGCAGAAACCAGGACACCATAAATCACCTCACCCCGTCAGGTTATGGGCAAGTGGCGCCCAGAGGGCGCCACGGGATGGGTTCAGCAGCTACTGTTACGAATGCGCTCTAGCATCTCCTCGCCATATTGCTCAATAAAGTCAGCATGAACGGCCTCTACTGCCTCCTGGAACGGTGCTGGATCAATATTATCCGTGACCGTCATACCCTGCTCTTGCAGGAAAGCCACGCCCTCCTCTTCCAAACGTGAAACCTCAGCGCGGGTAGCTTCGGTAGCAGCTTGAGCGGCCTCATTAAACCATTCACGCTCCTCCTCGCTCAGCCCATCAATTAGCACCGGTGAGCCGAGCACAATGGCAGGCGAATAGACGTGGCCGGTTAGCGATAGCTGGTCCTGCACCTCATAGAGGTTCGCGGCCACAATCACCGTAATGGGGTTTTCCTGACCGTCCACCGTACCCTGCTGCAGGGCGGTAAACAGCTCCGGCATGGCCATGGGCGTCGGGCTGGCCCCTAGCCCTTCAAAGGCCTGCTGGTGAATACGGTTCTCCATGGTGCGAATTTTTAAGCCGCTAACGTCTTCTGGCTTTTCAATGGCTTTTTGGCTGTTGGTGATATGGCGGAAACCGTTTTCCGACCAGGAGAGGCCGACCAGGTCGTGGTCGCCCATCTTATCGAGCAGTTCCTGACCGATCTCTCCGTCAAGTACGCAGCGGGCTTGTTCGTAACTGGTGAACAAAAACGGTAGATCAAGAACATAGGTCTCGGGGACAAAGTTGCCCAAGGGTCCGGAAGAGGTGATCACTATATCGACGGTGCCGATCTGCAGCCCTTCAATCATGGCCCGCTCTCCGCCAAGCGAACCACTGGGATGATCCGTCACGGTAAAAGCACCATCAGAAAGGCTTTCAAGCGTCTCTTTAAAGGCGCGGGAACCAGCGCCATAGTGGGAGTCGCTGGAAATAGCGTAGCCAACGCTTACCTCTGTAGCGGCCTGAGCCTGAAATGCCAAGCCGGCCAGGGCCAGCGTGGTAGCGGTGCCAATAGCGGTCGCAAGCGTACGCCGAGCGAAACGAGTGGTCATGGTGATACTCCTAATTATATTTATTGGTAAGAACGATGGGGAGTAGTAACCCCTTATTGCTCGCCCGCCAGGCAGGCGAAGATCCATTAGCGATGCTCTGCCACATAGGCATCGATAATCTGTTTAAAATCTCGGTCGCCAACAAAACCCAGCCGGTTCGCTTTAGTGGTCTCAAAGCGCGCGGGCCAGCTTGCCACCAAGGGTTCGATACGCGGGTCTGGCTCATGACGCACACGTGCCACCGCTTCAGCACCCGCCACTTCGCGCAGCGCCTCGAGCATTTCGGAAACATCGGTCGTGATGCCCGGCAGTATAAATGCGCGAAACTTACCCAACGCTTCTTCCTGCACTTCGGCGCCATGTATCAACGCTTCGATCACCTTATCCGGCGACATAACGAAAAGCGCCCGATCCAACGGTACGGGACAAATGGCCTCCTCCCCGTTTAAGGGCTCGCGCAAAATGCTGGACGCAAAGCTCGACGCCGCGGCATTCGGCCGCCCAGGACGAATCACAATGGTCGGCAAACGCAGTACCCTGCCGTCAATCAGGCCGCGTCGGCTGTAGTCGTTGATGAGAAGCTCACACATTGCTTTTTGCGTGCCATAGGATGTTTGCGGCTGCGAAGCCGTCATGTCATCCAGCACATCAGGCAGATCCCCGCCGTAAGCCGCCACGGAGCTTGCCATGACTAAGCGTGTCTTATTCAACTGCCGGGCACGGCAACCTTCCAGCAAGGCGCGAGTAGCATCAAAATTGACCGCCATGCCTAGGTCCAGATCAGCCTCAGCCGCGGAGCTTACGACCGCAGCCAAGTGGAAGATGACATCGGGCTTTCGATCAAGCGCACTGCCCAGCGCATCTGGAGCAGTAATATCCACAGCATCGTTGCGGATCGTTATATCAGGCGCGTCGGGTACGGCAGCCTGGGTTTGATCGACCAGCGTTAAGTGGGTGATCGGCTGACCGCACAGCTCTTTGCGGCTAATCAGTCGATGTAAAAGACGCTGTCCCAAAAACCCAGCGGCGCCCGTGATTAAGATATGCATGATTAAGGTGTCCTCGCTTTATTGTAGGTTGTTAGCGTTTGAGACCATGTTTTGGCTACTCGATCATGAGTGAAGCCCATAATGTCGCCCCCAGCCCAGACCTTGGCGCGTATCGCCGGCCGGCCTGTATTCGCAGCCAACCCAACCGCTATAGCCCAGCGCTTCAAGCCTGGCAAATAGTGCCGGATAGTTGATCTCGCCAACATCGGGTTCGTGCCGTTCCGGCACTCCCGCCACTTGAACATGACCGATAGCGCTGAACTGTCGCTCAAGATGGCGAATAAGGTCCCCCTCCATGATCTGACAGTGGTAGAGATCAAACTGTAGCTTCAGATTGCTCGCCCCCAGCGCTTTCAATACCGCCATGGCTTGCGCTTGTCCCGACAAGAAGTAATGGGGCATATCACGGGTATTGATGGGCTCGATCAATATGCCCTTGCCCAGTTTGGCGGCCTCAGTAGCAGCGTAGTGCAGGTTACGTAGGTAAGTAGCCTGATGATCGGCCAGGGTCGTCGCATCGGCATCCTCAGGTAGTAATCCCGCCATGGCGTGAACGTGTGGGCAGTTGAGCGTCTCGGCATAACGTAGCGCCTCGATAACCGAATCACGAAACTCGGCTTCGCGCCCAGGCAGGCTGGCAAGCCCTCTTTCACCTTTTTCCCAATCACCCGGCGGCAAGTTAAACAACACTTGTTCCAACTGTGTTTCGTCAAGCGCCTGACGTAGCTCTGCAATGCTATAGGCGTAGGGAAACAGGTATTCGACCCCTTTAAACCCCGCATCAGCCGCCGCTGAAAAGCGGTCCATAAAATCGTGCTCGTTAAATAGCATACTGAGGTTGGCGGCTAATCGAATCATGATGTATCGGTGCCTCTTTATTTTTATCGCAATGCGGGCTAATCCCGAGGAAACCGCGCCTCAAGCTCCGCGACCTGTTCAGGCGTTAGCCCCCGTGGATTTTCGCCGCGCAGTAGCAGAAACAGTTTGGCCGTCTCTTCAAGCTCTTCGGTGGCGTACACCGCCGCTTCCAGATTCTTGCCTGCCACTACCGGGCCGTGGTTGGCAAGCAGTACAGCGCTGTGTTTACCCGCTAGGCCCCGTACCGCTTCGCCCAGTTTTGGGTCACCGGGGATGTGATAGGGCACAAGCGGCAGTTTGCCCACCCGCATAACATAGTAGGCGGTGAGCGACGGAATGCAGTCGCAGGGGTTTACGTCCGGCAAACACGAGACCGCCACCGAGTGAGTAGAGTGAAGGTGTACAATAGCGCCCGACTGAGGACGCTCTGCATACATCGCCATATGCAGGAACTGTTCTTTAGTAGGTTTATCACCGCCAAGCAGCTGGCCGTTATCATCCAGATGGGCGATTCGCGCCGGGTCCAGTCGCCCTAGGCAGGCGTTGGTGGGCGTCATCAGCCAGCCACCATCATCCAGGCGCACGCTAATGTTGCCGCTGGACCCCATGGTCAGGCCGCGATCAAACAGCGACTTGCCAAGCGTGCTGATCTGCTCGCGCAGGCTGTTTTGATGATGGTGGCGTAAGTGGACGCTCATGCCAACACCTCAAAGGCTCGGGTAAAGAAATCGACACCGCCAAAGTTGCCCGACTTCAGCGCCAGCGAGAGCGGCGCTTCACGACCTTCCAGCGGAGCCTGGGTCCAGGGCACGCCGGGATCAATCTGCTCGCCAATACGTAGGGTGGAAATTCCCAGCGCCGAGACCACGGCCCCTGAGGTTTCGCCCCCGGCGACCAGCAACTGACCAACGCCTTCGTTAACCAGCGTTACCGCCAATTGGCTCAGTGCCTCTTCGACCAGCGCCCCCGCACGCGCAACACCCAATGCTTGCTGGGCAGCGCTGACTTTCTCTTGATCCGCCGAGGCGTAAATCAATACCGGGGTCTGTTCTGATAGCCGCTGTCGCGCAAAGACCAGCGCCTGCTCCAACTGTCGGCCACTTTCGGCAAGCGACAAAGGGTCTAGCGCAAAACCGCTGTTAGGATGGCAAGCCAGAAAATCGGCTACTTGTGCCAAGGTTGCTGTAGAACAGCTCCCGGACAGCACCAACACGCTGCCTGATGCAGGCTGTAAACGCCCCGGTTCCGTAATGGGCTTGAGCCAGCCTTGGGCACGGTACTGGGCGGGTAAAGCCTGCCCCAAGCCGGAGCCACCGGTCACCAACGGCATCAGCACGGTAGCTTCTGCCAATATATCCAGATTCTGCTCATCAAGCGTGTCGCAAATCACATGGCGAGTGCCCTGCTCGGCAAGTGCGGATAAGTGGTCAAAAGCGGCGCCGGCGCCTTTGGCTATTACCGAGTGACCGAGCAAGCCTACCGGGCAGGCTGTTTGACGAGATAGGACTCGAACCAGGTCAGCGTCCTGCATCGGGTTGAGTGGATGATGCTGCATACCGCTATCGTTAAGCAGGCGATCCCCCACAAACAGGTGGCCCTGATAAACCGTACGCCCGTTGACCGGAAATGCCGGTACCATCACCGTTTGAGAGGCGTCCAGGCGATCCAGTAGCGCATCGGCCACGGGCCCGATATTGCCTTTATCCGTAGAATCGAAAGTAGAGCAATATTTAAAGAATAGCTGTCGAGCACCCTGCCCACGCAGCCACTCAAGAGCCGTGAGAGAATCCGTGATGGCTTCATCAACCGGGCAGGAGCGCGATTTCAAAGCTATCACCACCGCATCAACGTCCTGGAGATCAATCGTCTCCTGCGGCACGCCGATCACCTGCAGGCAGCGCATGCCACCGCGCACCAAGTTATTAGCAAGATCGGTTGCCCCGGTAAAGTCGTCGGCGATAGCTCCAAGGACTATGCTTCCAAGGGCTATGTTTCCAAGGGCTGTCTTTTCAAGGGCTATGCTCTGCTCTGTGCTCATGATTAGGTTTCCTGAGCATCGTTAGCCGCTTCAGGCAACGTAATGCCTGATAGCCGCTGGTAGACTTTGATAACCGCAGAATCATCTTCTCGACCAAAGCCTGCCTCACTGGCCGAGGTGAACTGCTGCAACGCGCTGGCAGCAACCGGCGTTGCCATCGAAAGCTCGCGCCCGGTCTGGTGCACGATATTGAGGTCTTTAATAAAGATATCCACCGCTGAAAGCGGCGTGTAGTCACCTTTGAGAATATGGGGCACACGATTCTCGAACATCCAGGAGTTGCCCGCCGAGTGGGTAATCACCTCAAAGATAACCTCGGGGTCAAGCCCCATCCGGATACCCAACGCCATGGCTTCAGCGGCCGTCGCGATATGTACGCCTGCCAACAGTTGATTGACCAGCTTCATACTGGACCCCACGCCGGGATCATCGCCAAGGCGATAAACCTTGGCAGCCATGCCATCAAGCACGTCACTTGCGTAGCTAAATGCCTCTGCGTCGCCCGATGCCATGACCGATAACTCACCGCTTTTGGCTTTTGCAGCACCGCCGCTAATCGGCGCGTCCAACATCATCAATCCCTCTGCCGCCACGCGCTCACCAAGCTGTTTCGCCTGACTGGGCGCCACCGTGGCGCACTGTATGATCAGGCTGCCTGGCGCTAGATACCCAACTGCGCCCTGCTCACCAAACAGCACTTGCTCAACCTGACTACCGTTGACGACCACTACCAGTACAATATGACAGTGAGCAAGCTCCATTGGGGTTGCCACACTCTTGCCCCCTGCCGCTACAAAGGCATCGCGTGACCCAGCGGCAATATCATATCCAGTCACGTTAAATCCCTGATGGTGTAAGGCAGTAGCGGTGCCCATCCCCATTGCACCCAAGCCAATAACGCCTACTTGAAGTGCTTGCTTATCGTGTTGACTCACCAGCCGACACCTCGCTGTTGTTGTGTGGGTTACTAGCGTTGCGATGCCTTATTTTTTCCTTGGGTCTTCTCTTATTGCCTATCATGACAAGGAAAATGGTAGCGCTGTCATGATAGCGCTACCATTACTTCTAGATTACTCTCAGCGTATCGACAAGTTGAACATCAAGGACGTGTGACTAATGTCTAAAGACCTCTCGGCCGCTAACAAGTCACGCCGTCGCTCCGATCAAATCACGCTCAGTCAGGTGGCGCAGGCCGCAGGGGTTTCCCCGATTACGGCATCGCGGGCACTGAACCACCCCGACAAGGTGAGCGACAGTACCCGCCAAAGCGTTTTGGAAAGCGTAGAGCGTCTGGGCTATGTGCCCAACCTGGTAGCGGGTAGCCTGGCATCTTCCCGTTCCCGGCTGATTGCCATCATCGTGCCATCGCTGATCAACAGCGTGTTTGTGGAAGTCATAAAAGGTCTGCAGGAAACACTAGAAGCGCAGGGGTATCAGATCCTGCTCGGCAATACTGATTACGATCTGGACCGTGAGTATCAACTGGTGCGTACGTTTTTAGGCTGGTCATGTTCGGCTTTGGTCACCGCCGGGCTACGCCATAACGATGCGTGTCGGACGCTATTAGCTAACTGGGGCCATCCGATTATGGAAGTGATGGAGCTCGGTAAAGGGATGGACCTAAACATAGGCCTTGACCATACGGCTGCCGGGCGCTGTATGGCGAACCATCTTATCGACAGAGGCTATCAGAGAATCGTGTATGTTGGCGCGCGGCTCTCTCACGATTATCGGGCAGGGATGCGCTACCGGGGGCATAAAGAAGTTCTGAAGGCAAAGGGGCTTGAGGTCCCCTTGTTAGAACTGGACACTTTGGGCAGCCTGCAGGCGGGCGCGGAAGGGTTAGCGCAGGTTTTGAAACAATATCCGCAAACCCAAGCCATTCACTTTGCCAATGATGACCTAGCCGCGGGCGCCCTGCTGGCCGCCCAACGCCAAGGTCTTCGTGTGCCAGATGATATTGCCATTGCAGGCTTCAACGGCTTACCGTTAGGTCAACATATCACGCCGAAACTCACTACCATTCTCTCCCCACGCGAAGACATGGGCCGTCTGGCCGCACAGGAGCTCATTCGCAGACTTCGCGGTAAACATGTTTATCGCCGACAACACGATGTAGGCTTCACGCTTCAAATCGGTGAAAGTACATAAGAGACCGCAAAACATTTTCGCTAACTCCAAGCCCCGCCCACGCGTTTTTTCCCGCTAGGCGTTTCAACTTCGGGCTTTTTAGGAATTGCCATGCTGCCGGACTACTCCATTATCGCTTGGCTATTGATCGGATTTTCGGTGTATCTGACGGGCGTCTCAAAAGGCGGCTTTGCCGGTGGTTTTGGCACGCTTTCGGTGCCGCTGATGGCACTGGTGATTAGTCCCACGCAGGCCGCAGGCCTATTGCTGCCGCTACTGCTGGTAATGGACGTATTGGCAGTGAAAGCATGGTGGGGCAAGCATGACATGGCCGAAGTATGGCGATTTTTGCCAGGGCTCTTCGTCGGTGTTGCGGTGGGCACACTGCTCTTTGGCAGCCTGAGCGAACAGGGCGTTCGCCTGGTATTGGGTGCGATCTCAGTGGTGTTTGCTGCGTATATGCTGTTAAAGCCATTGGCCGCCAAGCCTATCTCAACGCATTGGGCGCTGCCTGCCGCCAGCGTGTGTGGCTTCACAAGCTTTATTGCCCATGCAGGCGCCCCACCACTCAATCTTTACCTACTGCCACGAAAACTGCCTAAAGAGACCTTTATCGCCACCTGCGTTATCACCTTTACAGCGGTTAACGTGATTAAACTGGGCCCGTACCTGTGGCTTGGTGAAATCAATATGACCAGTGCTTGGGCATCGCTACTCCTGGTGCCGGTCGCTTGGGTAGGCGTGCGCAGCGGCCTTTGGCTACAAAGCCGGGTTAATGAGCAGTGGTTTTATCGCCTGGTTATACTGGCCATGTTTCTGGTGGGTGTTAATCTGATTTGGCAGGCGTTGGCGCCTTAAAAGATAAACATCTCCCCATACAATTATCTGCGTAGGGTATCTTTACAACTGATAACCTGGTAGCGGCCAGGTTCGCCAATCAAGCCTCTGCCACCCTTCAAGGCTCGCGACCTCAGCCAGTACAGGATCGGGATTAACCACCACGGGGCAATCGACATATTGCAGAAGCGGTAAGTCGTTGCGGGAGTCCGAGTAGAACATGGTGTGACTGGGGGTAATCTGGTGCTCCGTTAGCCACTGCTGTAAGCGCAGCACTTTACCGCCGCGGTAAGAGAAAATGCCCTCACTCTCACCGGTATAACGCGCTTCTTCTGCCTCTTTATCAATACTTAGATCCACCGCCAGCACGTGGGCAATTCCCAGCATGTTGGCAATGGGCGCGACCAAGTGGTGCGATGAGGCAGAAATCAGCACTAACGTATCGCCCGCCTGACGATGAGCAGCCAGGCAGGCTAAGGCTTGAGCGAATATACGCGGCTGGATATGCGTCGCAACAAAACGCTCTACTTCTTTTTCGACGTCAGTAACGAGCCTGTTCTTAAGTGGCGCCAGCGTCATCGTCAGGTACTCTTCCAGCTTTAATTGACCCGCATGATAAGCCTGCTGCATCTGCTCAGCCCGGGCGAGAAAGGTCTCGGCGTTGCTGATCCAACCCTGCTCGAACATCCATAAATTCCAGCGGTCGCTGCAATCCCCATCCAAGAGAGTATCATCAAGGTCAAACAAGGCCAGCCGCATAAAGCACTCCTATCGTCGCGGATTGACGGCGCGTAGGGTATGCCACGGATCATGACAAAAAGATGACAACCGCAAACCGTTCGTTGGTACTCACCCGCTGTACAAGCGCTGTTCATTGCATCAGCATGGAAGACGTCGACGCCTACGGGGTATATGATTAACGAAAGTACTGACAGCCGCTGCCCGCTACGCTGACAACACACAAGGAGATTATCCCATGACGGGCCCTTTAGTATCAGTCGATACGCTCTACATAACACTGACTGATGAACTGCCAGCGTTTTTGAGCCAATCACTTTTACAGTGCAAGAGCCTACCAACGCTACCGTCTGTAGCGCTTAAGGTACTTGATATAGCCCGTTCATCAAGTTCAACCTTGAGTGATTACGCCAAAGCGATTGAACACGATCCAGCGTTAACACTGCGCCTCATTGCGCTCGCGAATAGCGCCTATTACACGCGTTCAGCGCCACCTATTCAAACCTGTATTGAAGCCATGCAGCGTCTTGGTATAAACGCAACGCTGCCCGTTATATTAGGGTTTAGTTTGTTTCAAGAAGCGCCTAATCGTCATCAGGCTTGGCAACGCACCATCACTGCTGCTCTGGTAGCCCGCTATTTGGCTGAGCAGCTATGTCCTGACGAAAGTGGCAGCGTATTTACACAGGCGCTACTACAGGATATTGGCATATTAGCGTTACAGGCAGCCTACCCTGAAGAAGCCGACAGGCTCTATACCGATACTTCCTTATCACATGCTGAAATAACGCAAGCAGAGCAACGCTGCTTTGGCTGCGACCATACACTGGTTGGCGCTTGGCTAGCCTCTAAATGGGGAATGTCCAATCACGCGGCAATGGCTATACGCCAAAGCCATGAAAGCTTTTTAGTCAGTGATAAAGCACTCCTTTGCCTTCGCTTGTCAGGGCCCATTACCGATGCCTGGCTATCTAATAATCCAGCGTCTCAACTGGCAGCCTTGTTATATCAACTCAAGACCGTTAGCTATGCCGACACGCTGCAGCTAGACGAAGTGCTTTATAATGTTCAACATCAGGCTAACCTGATTGCCAATGTGATGAACATGAATACGCCCATAGAGGTCGATAGCACGGCCCTGTTGGCGGAAGCTCATCAACTGCTCTTTCAGCACACGCTAACGCTTGGCTCTCAACTAGAAGCCCAGAAACAAGCGTTAATCTCATTGCGCTACCCCAATGACAACACCAGTCCCAAAGAGCGTATCCGACGGGATGCTTCTCTTGATGCCAAGCGATCAGGGCTAGTACGCAAGCATAAAAAATAGCTAATGGTGGTTGGCTGCTAACTAAGCGTATTAATAACAACAGGAGTGGTTATGCCCGTCCCCACGCTCAACTGCGACATGGGCGAAAGCTTCGGTAACTGGACACTTGGGCTGGACGCTGAGGTCATGCCTTTTGTTGACTGCGCCAATATCGCCTGTGGCTACCACGCCTCCGACCCCCACGTCATGCGTCGTACCGTGGCACTGGCTGTTCAGCATGGGGTACAGATCGGCGCTCACCCAGGCTATCCTGACTTGATGGGTTTTGGGAGACGCTCCATGGCCTGCTCGGCGGCTGAAGTCGAAGATATGATTCTTTATCAGGCGGGCGCGCTTGCCGGTATTTGCCGCGCGGAAGGTGCCGAACTTAGCTATATCAAGCCGCACGGCGCCATGTATAACGATATGGCTACCAACCTTGAGCTGCTGGAAGGCGCGATGCGTGCCGTGCGAGCGTTTGATGCAAGCCTTCCGCTGATGGTAATGGCCACCACCAATACCGAGCCGCATCGCGAACTGGCTGCTAAAATGGGCATCACGCTCTGGTTTGAGACCTTTGCTGACCGAGCCTATGAGCCCAACGGCCACTTGGCATCGCGTCGCTTGGCGGGAGCTGTTCACCACGACCAATCGACCATCGTGGCCCAGGCCATAGCGCTTGCTAAGGGCGACGCCCTGACCGCCCGCGACGGCTCATCGCTGCGACTTCCCTGCGACACGCTCTGTGTTCATGGTGATAACGCCGAGTCGATTGCTGCCGTACGTGCGATCCGTGAAGCTTTCAAGGTGTTGGAGTCCGCGTGAAACTGCGTCTTGAAACCGCTGCCATGGATGCCCTCACGGTGCGTCTTTTTGATGAGATTGATGAGCGCAATATGGGCTGGATCATGGCCGCGGACACTGCCCTGCGCCACGCCTTTAGCGCTGCGCTGATTGATCTTATTCCTTCTTATACGACCCTGCTCGTTCACTACGACTGCCGACGCATGACGTTTGTCGAGGCAACGTCACGAATCCGCGAAGCTCTCAAGGGTCTTCAGCCTACCGATACACAGCAGGGTCAACTGCATGAAATCCCGGTGTGGTACGACGCAAGCGTGGGGCCTGAACTACCGGCAGTGGCCCAAGGCGCCGGGTTAAGTATTGAGCAGTTGATTGCGCGCCATTGCGGTCACGACTACTGCGTTTTTGCGCTTGGCTTTGCGCCGGGTTACGGCTTTATGGGGCTGGTGGATGAAGACCTGGCCACCCCTCGTCTGAAAACCCCACGACGCCGGGTGGCGGCTGGGAGCGTAGGCATCGCCGAGCGCCAAACGGCGATTTACCCGCTGCTTTCGCCTGGCGGCTGGAATATTCTCGGCCGCACGGCGGTGCCGCTTTTTGAGTACGCAAAACGTGGCGAACCGCTGTTGCGACCCGGCGATAAGGTACGCTTCAAGGCCATCTCTCAAGCCGAATTTGAAGCTGCCGGAGGTGATACAACCCCGCTGGAGGAGCGCGCATGAGCCAGGCCAGCATCACCGTAAAGCAGGCAGGCCCCCTTGCGCTTATTCAGGATGCCGGGCGCTTCGGCGTCGGCCACCTGGGCGTTACCCAAAGCGGCGCCGCCGACTGGATCTCCTTTCGCTGGGCCAATTGGCTGCTGGGCAATCCGCTTGAGAGCGCCGCGCTAGAGATTGTGATGGGCGGCAACCTGACATTGGAAACCGACGCAAGCGTGTGCCTAGCGTTGGCCGGTGCCGACCTTGACGCGCGTATTGATGATAAGCCGCTGGCGGTTAACGCGCCCTTCACTCTACGTCCTGGGCAAGCACTCACGTTTCGCCAGCCACGTGCCGGGCTGCGTGCCTACCTCGCCTTTCCCGGTGGGCTTGAGGCGCCAGTGGTATTGGGTAGCCGCGCCTGCACGGCCCGTGAGCAGCTTGGCGGGCTTTATGAGGATGGCAAACCCTTACAACTCAATGACCGCTTGTATTGGCAGGGCGCGTCCGTGACGCCACGCCAACTTCCAGCAAGCGCTCAACTGCCGATCCCCAACGGTCGCTGTTGGCTGCCAATGGTATTAGGTGCCCAGGCGGCCCTCTTTGCGGGCCGCAGCCTCTATCAATTATTTAATCAACCATGGCACGTTGATCAGCGCGCTGACCGGATGGGCATTCGACTTACAGGGCAAGCGCTTGAAAGTAAAGTAAGCGGCGTGATCTCAGAAGGCATCCCGCTGGGAGCTGTACAGGTGCCGCCCGATGGCCAGCCAATTATTTTGATGAATGATCGCCAGACCATTGGAGGCTACCCACGCATGGGCGCGATTACCCCCAGCGCCTGTGCCCTGCTCTCCCAGTGCCTGCCCGGCACCGAGGTGTGGCTACAGCCGGTTAGCGCTACCCAGGCTCAGGTGAGCCATCGCCAGCAGTTGGCAGAATGGCGTTAATCACCGGGCTTATACCTGGGCAGATACTTTTACGCCGAGGATGCGTCAACCTTCACACGCTTATTGCGCTCCAGCACTTCTGTGATTGCCGCCAAAAAAGCATCCCTTGAGGCGGCATGAGGGGTGGTGATGAAGCTTACGCCCACAAAAAGCGCTGCCGCGACCACGATGCCCCAAATACCGGCCGGCAACCCCAGCAGCGAATTACCCGTGGCGTACATTAACAGCACAAAAACGCTGGTCCCCACGATACTTGCCAACGCCCCCGCCGCGGTGCCTCGCTTCCAGTAAAAAGCGCCGATAATCGCGGGCACCATGGCGACCAACCCTGACGAAGCTGCCACGGAGAGTACCGCAATTAAATCCAGCTGCAGCTCAGCAAACCCAAGCGCCAGCAGAGCAATAACCGGCACAACGATCTTGCCCACCAGCAGTTGGCGCTTTTCATTTACGCCGGGTTTGGCGTTGGCGTAAACATCCCGAGAAAACATGGCGGCGAGGGTTAACATGATGGAATCAATCGTTGAGACCGCTGCCGCCATAATGCCCACCATCACGATCACTCCCAACACGGGGGGGACAAAGTCAGAAGCCAGCAGTGTGGGTGTAGCGAGATCAGCCCGCGCAAGATCAGGAAACGCTGCCAGTGCCGAGAATCCCCACAGCACGGACACCAGCGTATAGAGAAAGCCAAACACCAAAAAGCCAATCAGCATTTGGCGCATGGCGCGCAACGACGCAGGCATAAACAGACGCTGGCTGACCTGCGGGTTGGAAAGGCTAAAAAAGAACCAGGGAATACTCAGCCCCAAAAAGGTCACCAGGCTAAAAAGCCCCGTGCCAGGAACGGTGAGGGCCGCAGGATGCTCCGCCTCAAGCGTGCCAAACAGGCCGCTGAAACCGCCCAGCCCTTGGATTACCAACAATGCGACCAGCGTTGAGGCGACAATCATCATCAGCGCCTGTAACGAGTCGGTCCACATCACCGAACGAATACCCGCAATATAGGAAAAGAAAACGGCGATTAACGTCGCCATGACCACCCCGGCGGTAAACGTGATGGCGCCATCCGTCATGCCTTCCAGCAGATAGCCCACGCCGGCCAGCTGCACAGCAGAGTAAGGGATCAGAAAGATACAGCTGGTGATAGCAACGGCCATGGCGACAGGCTTACTGTGATAACGATACCCCAACATTTCGCTGGGAGTAACAAAGCCAAATTTTTTGCCGACAGCCCAAAAACGCGGACCGAAAACAGCCACCAAAGAAACACCCGCAAAATAGATAATTTCAAAGCCTAGTGCACCGACACCACCGGCGTAGGTTAGCCCCGCCAGCCCCACCATCATAAAGGCGCTATACGTGGTTGCGCTGTAGCTTAGCGCCGAGACAAACCCATTCATCTGCCGATTACCCAGGAAATAGCCCGACATACTGTTCGCAGCCCCCTGCCGCGAGAGAACCGCAATCCCGACCGCTACCAGTAGATAAAGGGCAATAGCCCCCCAGATCATCGCCTCAGTCACGATCGTGTTCCTTAAAATCTTGGGTAATAAAGATATTGAGAGCAATCACCACGAGCCCAGCACACGCCCAGAAAAGAAAGCTGCCATACCAGGCCGCGGTATTTGTTAGAAGGGTGTAGGGCACTACGCAACTGAGCAGTACCACTAGCCAAACGGCCACTATCCACTTGCCTCGTTTCACGGTTCACCTTGGGTTGTCAAAGCTGGGAGAAGACGTATGCAGCGCCACTATGGTTTATAAGCCACTCCAACGCACTGCCCGGGTTTGTCAGAGTAGCGATTTGCCTGCATCTTGTGTACGTCTCCTGAAGACTAATTGCATAACTAATGCTTTCTCAGGCATCGAGTAGGAAGGAGAGTCGCCTCCCCTGTCCTCTCACACCACCGGGCATACGGTTCCGTACCACGGCGGTTCATGAACAACGTTTGAGCCATCTTACCGTATCGAGTATCGAGATCAGGCCCAGATCGTAAAACCACTTTCTCGGCAGGGCCTCATTCATGTGCGAGGCTCCGGCGTTCCACCAGGGCCCTCGCCCATTGCCCGCCGATTTCCAAGCACGGTACGCGTCCAGACCCAGGCCTCGGAGTTTCCGG
>NZ_JBQSYY010000021.1:0-65367 GCF_052379785.1 Halomonas sp. 72
GAAAATTCTTCTTGTGCGCTTGCCTTGATATTTGGTGACTTGTCACCCTCATCGGCAAACGCCCACATGAATTACCTGATCAAATTGTTAAAGAGCTGTTTCACTTGAGGCTACCAACACTCGACTCGATGACCGGAGCCGCTTGCATCAGCGAGGAAGGCGTATTCTACGCATTTCCTGATGTTTGTCAACCGCTGTTTTCAGCGGGTGAAGCAAGCGACTTAAACCTCGCTAACCTCCTGACAAACCGAAGGTTTTCACCTTCTTCACCGCTGGTAACGCTGGGCGTCCCCGGCAGCGGATGCGTACTTTACGGATTCGCCGGGCGTTTGGCAAGCACTATCTTTACAAAGATCCAGCGCCCTATAAAAAAGCGGCAGGTCTGCTTGATGGATATGCTCCATAACAAGAGACTGCCGCAAACCACCGAACACAGTACTGATAAAAACGTTTGGCGAATAGCCAAAGCGTGCCTGCACACACTACATGTTAGATCTCAAAGCCCAGACCAAAATCTTCGCTGGAGATAGCCATTAAGCTGCCAGCACCGGCCTGGATCATCTGCGCATGCGCTTTCGTACGCGGCAGTAGCCGCTGATAGTAGAATCGCGCAGTATTAAGCTTGGCGGCATAAAACGCCTTATCATCACCTTCAAGCGCAACAGATGCTTGTTTAGCCGCTCGCGCAAACAGATAAGCAAGCGCGACATAGCCGGAATACATCAGGTAGTCGACACTTGCCGCCCCAACTTCCTCACGATCCTGCATCGCTTTCATGCCAACCCCCATCGTCAGCTCACCCCACTCTGCGTTGAGCTTAGACAGCGGCGTAACAAACTCTTTAAGCGCAGGGTTATCAGCCTCGGCTTTACAGAATTTATGAATCTCTTTGGTAAAGACCTTGAGCGACTCCCCTTGGCTCATCAGCACTTTTCGCCCCAGCAGGTCGAGCGCCTGAATGCCGGTAGTACCTTCATAGAGCCGCGTAATACGTGCATCACGCACTAACTGCTCCATTCCCCACTCTTTAATAAAGCCGTGACCACCAAAAATTTGTACGCCTTCATTAGTACTCTCAAAACCAACTTCCGTTAAAAACGCTTTAACGATCGGCGTAAGCAATCCCAGCAAGGTTTCAGCACGCTCTTTTTCTTCACCAGGCTGACCAAGCTCAACGGTGTCCAGCAACTGGGCGGCGTAAAGCACCAGCATGCGCCCACCTTCGGCAAACGCTTTTTGCGTTAGCAGCATCCGGCGCACATCCGGATGAACAATAATCGGGTCGGCAGGTTTTTCGGGCGCCTGCTTGCCTGACAAACCACGCATCTGTAGGCGGTCACGGGCGTAACTCAACGAATTTTGAAAACTGGCTTCAATGAGGCCAAGCCCTTGGATACCCACGCCAAGGCGCGCAGCATTCATCATGGTAAACATGCACGCCAGGCCTTTATTAGGCGGCCCAACCAGATAACCAGTGGCACCATCAAAGTTCATAACGCACGTCGCGTTACCATGAATGCCCATTTTATGTTCCAGGGAGCCGCAGGTTACCCCATTGCGCTCACCGGGATTGCCATCCGCATCAGGTAAAAACTTAGGCACGACAAAGAGTGAAATACCTTTTGACCCTTCTGGCGCATCAGGCAGTTTGGCGAGCACCAGATGGACAATATTTTCGGCCAGATCATGCTCACCAGCGGAGATAAATATCTTGGTGCCGGTAATGGTATAAGCCTCCCCAGCGGCTGGCACGGCGCGAGTCTTGATTAACCCAAGATCGGTACCACAGTGAGGCTCTGTTAAGCACATGGTGCCCGTCCAAACGCCTTCCACCAGCTTGGTAAGATACGTCGCTTTCTGCTCGTCGGTGCCATGATGGCGCAGCGCGTCAGCGGCACCATGAGAAAGCCCTGGATACATACCCCAGGCTAAATTGGTCGCGCAGATCATTTCCGAAAGCACCATAGCAAGCGAAGGCGGCAACCCTTGCCCACCGTGCTCGGGATCAGCCGCCAGACTTGGCCAGCCGCCTTCTACGTACTGCTGGTACGCCTCCTTGAAGCCTTGAGGCGCTTTCACCTCACCGCCCTCTAGCACACAACCCTCTTCATCGCCGCTTTGATTAATTGGCAGGAGAACATCACGAGAAAAGCGCGCGCCCTCTTCCAGAATGGCGGCCACTACGTCGGGTGAAGCGTCATCACCTTCTGGCAATGCAGCGTAGTGAGCAGGGTAATCAAGCATTTCGTCCATGACGAAACGCATATCACGCAGAGGGGCCTGATAACTTGGCATAGCACTTCTCCTAAACGGGGAGTTGAAAGCAGCGCTGGATTTCAAAAAAACAGCTTTCAAACACATGTTTGAAAGCTAGCGCGCACCGCAAAGCGAGTCAAGCGAGCGTTTGAATTAAAGCCACATTAACGCTAGTCCTTTGGTCGAAGCATTGAGAATTGATCGGCTAAACGCAAAAAAACTCGCCAGCCGAATTGCTGGCGAGTTGATGTCTAAGCAACGGATGCGCTTTCACTGCATCCGAATACCACCGTCCAACCGAATCACCTCACCATTAAGCATGGAATTAACAATAATATGCTCGGCTAGCTGGGCAAACTCCTCTGCCCTGCCTAACCGCTTGGGAAAAGGAACAGAGGCGGCAAGCGCTTGGGCGGCTTCATCAGGTATGTCGCCCATCATCGGCGTTTCAAACACGCCCGGCGCAATCGCCATGACACGAATAGCATGCCGAGAAAGCTCTCTAGCGGCAGGCAAACTCATCCCCACTACGCCTGCTTTAGAGGCGCTGTAAGCGCACTGCCCCACTTGGCCATCGAAGGCGGCTATAGATGCCGTGTTAATAATCACGCCACGCTCGCCATCCTGATTGGGCGTGTTTTTTGCCATGGCCGCCGCTGCCAAGCGCATGACGTTGAAGGTGCCTACCAGATTGATATGGATTGTTTTGGCATAGGCATCCAGGTCAGCCGGATTGCCCTCCCGATCCACTAGCTTGGCCACGCTAATCACGCCAGCACAGTGAATAACACCCGCGAGCCCTTTTTCTTCGCTCAATTTGGCAGCGACCTCGAACGCCTGCTGCATCTGTTCTGAAGAGGTAATATCGGCCATACAGGCTTTTGCGCGCTCTCCTAGTTGGGCAGCATGACAGCGAATACTGTCTTTTACATCACACAGCACCACCTTGGCGCCAGCGGCCACTAACCGCTCAGCCGTTGCTGCGCCCAACCCAGACGCCGCCCCGGTAATTAAAAACGTGCTCTCCTTTACCTGCATAATGGCTCTCCCTGGATTGATTAATTGTTATGGCCGGCTTGTTCAACCGCTTGCGCACGTAGCTTGAAGCGTTGGATCTTGCCGCTAGGCGTTTTAGGCAACTCCTCGACGAATTCAATGACCCGAGGGAACGCATGGGCAGATAGACGTTCACGCACCTGCTGGCGAATCGCCTCAGCCAGCTCATTGCTTGGCTCGTACCCTTCGCGAAGCACAATATAGGACTTGATCACCTCGCCGCGAATTTCATCAGGCTGCCCGACCGCCGCAGATTCCGCCACGGCAGGATGCATCATGACACTATTCTCCACATCGGTAGGTCCTACCCGGTAGCCAGCGGTGGTAATGATGTCATCATCACGGCCTGCAAACTGGAACGAACCATCCTCATTACAGATCACTACATCGCCGGTCAGATAATAGCCTTTCACAAAGGGGTTTTTCTCTTGGCACGTATACCCTTGGAAAAAATGCGCCGGTGAATGTTCAATATCCACGGCCAGTACGCCCGGCTCTCCCGCTGGCAACTCATTATACTCTGCATCCAGAATGGCCAGCCGATAGCCCGGCAAAGGTACGCCCATGCCACCTACATGCTTGGGGTGATCAAGGGTGTGATGATTGTTGCAGGTCATGCCCGTTTCGGTTTGCCCGTAGTGGTCCATCACTGAACAGCCAAGCGATTTTTCGACCCAGTTGACCACTTCAGTATTTAACGGCTCGCCTGCCGAGCTCGCAGCGCGCAGCGATAACGTTTGATAGGCATCATCGAACAACCCTGACGCCTTCATTAAACGATAGGCCGTGGGGGCTGCCGCAAAATTGGTGATCCGGTGACGTTTCATAAAGTCAAGCGCCCCTTCGGCACTAAACCCGGCTTCGCAGAAATGCGTGGTCACACCTAACAGCAGCGGTCCGGTAATGGCGTAGTAAAGGCCATACGCCCACCCAGGGTCCGCCATATTCCAGAAGCAGTCATCATCACGCAGGTCAACGGCAAGTTCCATATACAGCGCAAAGGCGGTCATTGCCGAAAGCGGCACGGCCACACCCTTGGGCTTGCCCACGGTACCCGAGGTGAACATTTGCAAAAAAGGCTGGGCAGGATCAAGACGAGGCGGCTGGGTCGTCATCGACGCATGCGCCAAGGCAGCCTGCCAATCCAGATCATTTGGATGTTCGCGGCTCGCCCCTCCCACCGTCAGTATTGACGGGCACTGACTCAAGCCGTCAAATTTATCGCGGTTGGCGTGATCGGTGATCACCAGCTTGGTATCTGCCCGGCCTAAACGGTAATCCACTGCATCAGGCCCAAAGGCTGTAAATAGCGGCTGATACACACCACCTATCCGCCAGGTAGCCAGCACAGCTATCAGTAATGCCTCTGACCGAGGCAGCATACAGGCAATGCGGTCTCCCTCTTTTAGGCCTTGCGCCACCAACCAACCCGCCAGTTTGCCACTCTGTTCGTCCAGCTCGGCATACGTCAGGGTGTGTGTTACCCCTTGGGTATCCTCATGAATCAGCGCCAGCACTTCTCCGCGCCCCGCTCGCACATGGCGTCCGCAGCACGCTTCAAAAGCATTGAGCTGGCCGTCCTGATGATCATCCAGACGGGCAACCATCTGGTCGATTGAGAAATGCTCAAGATAACCCGAATAATCGGGGAGTGGTGTCGCTGTCATGATGGCTCTCTTATGTTGTTGGTAATGAGCAGTCTTGCAACAGGCGGGGTAACGTTTTAAGTCATGCGCGTATTTCTTTCGGTTTACGTTAACGTAACCCAATAGATAACCTCAACGCTAAAAGCAATCCGCAGGAAGCGCAAGCTATCTACCGCGTTAAAGGGTTATACGTTGGTCGAGGAAATACACAGACGAGTCGCTGGCAGCAAGTGCCTATTTACTCCTGCTAGAAAAAAGCATTGAGGGCATCTGGCTGGTTGCTTAAAAAAATAGCGCTTAGCGCGCCATGATCATCGCCACCAACTCATCCGCAAGGTCATCTGGCGTACGTGGGCCACCGGGGTCATACCAGCGCACGGTCCAGTTCAAAGCGCCCAATATAAATCGCGAAACCAGAAAGCGATCCCCACGGATAAGCTTCGCTTCCAGTGCATCGTCTATAACCTGCACCCACAAGGCCTCATACGCATCGCGCAAATGGCTTAAGTGTGCGCTAGCGGCAGGGTCCAGGCGCCGCCATTCAAACAGGGCCACCACATGAGCATTGCGGTCGGTAAACAGCGTTTCCAGATGAGCACGTGCCATCGCGCGCAGCCGCTCTTCAGGGTCAGACGAGCAGCGTTCAATCGATTGACGAGCAATCATTAGCGCATTCTGCACTCCTTCCTCGATTACCGCAGCAAGGATTTCCTGTTTATCCTTGAAGTGATGAAACAGGCTGCCGGACTTGATCCCCATTTCCTGCGCCAGCATACGTACAGTGGTACGATCAAAGCCCTCCTGGACAAAGAGCTGAGCCGCTAAACGCGTCAATTCCTTGCGGCGCACAGATGCATTTATTACATTCATTTCACTCACACTAGCGCTTGCTTGGTTATCCACGAGAAAACCACAGCCCCGCCAACGGGTCAACGCATCGCTTATCGCCCAGCAGAATAATCACAATAAATCCTAAGGAGTTAGCTAATGAATACTGCAACCGATATCGTATTTCTATCCGCTGCACGCACCCCCATGGGAGGCATGATGGGCAGCTTATCGAGCATGAGCGCCCCTGAACTGGGCGCGGTTGCTATTCGTGCAGCGGTTCAACGCGCGGGCATTGAGCCCGATGCCATTGATGAAGGCATTATGGGCTGCGTGCTTCCGGGGGGTGTCAAACAAGGCCCTGCTCGCCAAGCCATGCGTCAGGCCGGCATACCCGATGCGTGCGGCGCAATGACGATTAACAAGCTATGTGGTTCGGGCATGAAGGCCGCCATGCTCGCCCACGACGTAATTAAAGCGGGTAGCGGGCAAATTCTACTGGCGGGGGGTATGGAGTCCATGTCCAACGCCCCCTACGTGCTGACCAAAGCCCGCGGCGGTTATCGGTTAGGCCACGGCGAGCTCAAAGACCACATGTTTCTGGATGGTCTTGAGGATGCTGAAACGGGCACATTAATGGGCGTTTTCGCTCAGGATATCGCTTCACGGCGAGGCTACACGCGGGAGCGTTTGGATGATTTTGCCATTGCCTCGCTCGAGCGCGCTATCGCTGCTTCCAACGGTGGGCAACTGGATGCTGAAATGGCGCCCGTCACCGTATCTACGCGCCAAGGCGACACGCTTATTGAACATGATGAACAACCGTTTCAAGCCAAACTCGACAAAATTCGCCACATGCGACCAGCCTTTTCTAAAGACGGCACCATCACTGCAGCAAACGCCAGCTCTATCTCCGATGGCGCTTCAGCGCTTATTGTGGCAAGCGCAGAAGCAGCCGAACGCCACGGCGTGAAGCCATTAGCCAGAATGCTGGGGCATGCAACCCACGCTCGCCACCCCAGCGAGTTTACGATTGCCCCGGTAGGCGCCATAGAAAGCCTGATGAAAAAGCTTGGCTGGAGCGTCGGCGACGTCGATTTATTTGAGATTAACGAAGCCTTTGCCGTGGTGACGCTAATGGCAATGGACGATCTTGGCTTACCTCACAGCAAGGTCAATATTTTTGGTGGCGCCTGCGCCCAAGGGCATCCTGTTGGCTCTACCGGTTCACGCATCATTGCCACGCTTATTCATGCCCTACGTACTCAAGGCGGCAAACGTGGCATTGCCAGCCTGTGTATTGGTGGCGGCGAGGCCACAGCGGTTGCTGTTGAGCTTATCGACTGACATAAACGACGCGGGGCCAACGCTTTGCAGCGTTAGCCCCGCGCTTTCCTATCACTCACGCCAGGAAGTTGTTGCTTATCCAAACCGTCCGGTAATGTAGTCGTGAGTACGCTGATCCTGAGGGTTAGTGAATATCTGATCAGTGCTATCCACTTCGACCAGGTCGCCCATATGGAAGAACGCAGTGCGGTCTGCCACTCGAGCGGCCTGCTGCATATTGTGAGTCACCATAACGATGGTATAGCTCTCACTTAACTCATCAATCAGCTGCTCCACTTTGGCCGTGGCAATCGGGTCAAGTGCAGAGCACGGCTCATCCATCAAAATGACATCCGGACTTACCGCGACCGTCCGTGCAATACACAAACGCTGCTGCTGACCACCTGACAACCCGGTACCTGGCTGATCAAGACGGTCTTTTACCTCTTCCCAAAGCCCTGCGCGGCGCAGGCTGCTTTCTACAATATCGTCAAGCTCGGCCTTACGCCGAGCCAAGCCGTGCAAGCGCGGCCCATATGCAATATTTTCGTAGATGGATTTCGGGAAGGGGTTCGGCTTTTGGAACACAATCCCCACCTGAGCGCGCAGCAATACTACATCGCGGTTAGCCGCATAAATATCGTTTTGATCTAATGTAATCTTGCCTTCAACACGACAAATATCGATGGTGTCGTTCATGCGGTTTAAGCAGCGTAAAAATGTCGATTTACCGCAACCGGAAGGCCCAATAAAGGCCAGCACTTCGTTTTCGTAGATATCCAGGTCAATACCGTTAATTGCCTGAGAGTCACCGTAAAACACCTTAACGGCTTCGGCACTCATTTTGACCTTGTCTTTCGCCTTGCTGGTGCGGCTTTCACCGCCCCCGACGCTAACCATGGGAGTTGTTGTCATCGGCTCTGTTGAAGTATTCACTTACCACCTCGTCTCGAATTTTTTACGCAACCAAATCGCCAATGCATTCAAGCTTAACATTAGTCCCAGCAATACAATGATGGCCGCAGACGTGCGTGCTTCGAAGAAATTACGCAGCTCATTGCCTTGCCATAGATAAATCTGTACTGGCAGCGCGGTTGATTGATCCAACGGTGTTGCTGGCACACTCGCGACAAACGCGTTCATACCGATCAGAAGCAAGGGCGCTGTTTCCCCCAATGCTTGAGCAACACCCAAAATAGAGCCTGTCAAAATACCGGGAAGCGCCAAGGGCAATACGTGGTGAAATACCGTCTGCACTCGCGATGCCCCGATCCCCAACGCCGCTTGACGAATAGAGGGCGGAATGGAGCGTAACGATGCCCGCGTAGCGATAATAATGGTCGGTAACGTCATCAACGTAAGCACCAGCCCCCCTACCAGCGGCGCTGAAATAGGCAGTCTTAAATAGCCAATAAAGATAGATGCGCCCAGCAAACCAAACACAATGGAAGGAACCGCTGCCAGGTTATTGATATTGATTTCAATTAGATCGGTTAAGCGATTCTTGGGCGCAAACTCTTCCAGATAAATAGCGCTTGATACCCCTAACGGCACAGACAGCGCGATGACGATGATCATCATAAACAGCGAACCCATAAAGGCACCGGCCAGGCCCGCTGATGCCAAAGAGCTGCGTGAGTCAGTATTTAAAAATAACGAGGTACTAAACGCGTTACGAATGACGCCAGACGCTTCAAGCTGGTCAGCCCAGGCGCGCGTTTGAGCACTTAGCTGTTGGCGTGCATCCGGCAAATCACGATCAATATTGCCTTTGATCCAGACATCCACGTTCGCACTCGCCAGCATCTTGAGTTCGACGGTTTGCCCCAACAGCGAAGGATCTTCAATAAACCGATCACGCAACGCGTAGCGCTCGCCAGAGGTGACAAGCGCACGCAGATCACGTAACTGCGGCCCCTCTACCTCTACCCCCAACGCCTCTTCCAGTGCGTTATCAATTAAGGATTGCCAATTGGCCAGCCCTGCTTGTGTTTCCCACTGTAAAAAACGCTCTTCAAACTCAAACTGGCTCTCGCCACTAGCGCGTTCAGGCTTAGGCTCAAGCTGGATAATCTCGGGGTCGAAATACACATCCATGTACATGGTGGCCTGCCAAAATGCCGGCACACCACGCATTAGTATGCTGATAAACAGGATGGCGACCAGCACCATACCGGTAATAACAGCGACAAGTCCCATCCGCCGAAAGCTGTTTTCTTTACGATGCCGTTTCGCCAGCGACTTTTCTATCGTCATCAGCCGGTGTTGCCGGCGCTGCTCAATCGTTATGGACATAGTCACTTACTCGTATTGCTGGCGATATTTACGCACGACAACCAGTGCGATGACGTTTAGGCCTAAGGTGATCACAAACAGGGTAAGACCGAGGGCAAACGCAACCAGTGACTGGGGGCTTGCAAAATCCATATCCCCGGTCAATTGGTTAACAATCGTTACGGTAATAGTCGATACCGCCTCGAAAGGGTTGGCATGCAGTACAGGGTTATTACCAGCGGCCAATACCACAATCATGGTTTCCCCAATCGCGCGGCTAGCTGCCAGCAAAAAAGCACCCACAATGCCGGGAAGCGCGGCGGGCAATACCACCTGTCGAATCGTTTCAGACTTGGTGGCGCCCAAACCTAATGCACCATCCCTCAACGACTTAGGCACTTGGGTAATAATGTCGTCAGACAGCGAAGAGACAAAAGGAATGATCATGATCCCCATGACCAGGCCCGCTGTTATCGCGCTGGTTGTGCGAATATTAATGCCAATCAGATCACCAAAAGCGGAGAGAAAGGGGCCCACAACCATCAGCGCGAAAAAGCCATAAACAATGGTCGGGATACCCGCCAAAATCTCAATCACCGGCTTGGCCACATTGCGCAACCAGGGCGGCGCGTACTCTGCCATGTAGATTGCGGTCATTAACCCAACAGGAATCGCTACCAACAGTGCAATGCCACTGACCATTATGGTGCCCCAGAGGAGGGGTAATAAACCAAACTCCCCTTGGTCAGAGGTACCAGAGGTGCTAAATCGAGGGTTCCAGGTAGTGCCAAAGAAGAAGTCGACGGGACTAATAAAACTAAAGAACTTCATTGCCTCGCCCAGCATGGAGAGCACAATGCCAATCGTTGTAAATATAGCGACAGCCGAGCTTGCGGCTAGCGCAAACATAATAACCCGTTCAACCTGGTTACGGGCGCGCCACTGGGGCGTGATACGCCGCCGTGCAATGACCAGGCCCGCCACAGATAGCACGGCGACTAATGCCACCAGGCTAAAATTTTCAAACGTCTGAAGCCTTGCCATATGTGCCGCAGCGGCCCACTCTTCAGGACTACCACCACCCGCTACGCCACGTTCGTTTGCCAAGGCAGTTACACGATCCAGAAACGTTTGCATTTCACGGTCGCTCATACTGGCAACCATGTCAGTAGGCAACTGCTGAATAACCAGCATATCGATTAACTGAGGGGCTAAAAATGACCATAACAAAAATATAGCGAGTGCAGGCAAGCCGCACCAAAGCGCCACAAGCGTACCGTAATAGCCCGGCCGCGAATGCATTCGTACATCTTGAGTTGCCGCAACCGCACGGCTGCGCGTCAAGCCTAAATGGTATGCCAAGGCCATCAACACCAACAGCGTGGCTATCAAGGCAAAGTTGCTCATTATCTTTCCGCCTTTGACTTGCTACGTTTAAGCGCCAGCATCAACTGCATGATGCTGGCGCAAAAACAAACTTAATAAGGTACACCGAATCTGAAGCAGTGCCGCACTTAGTCGACGCTTACGACCGTACGGGATTCGAACTGCTCAAGCACTTGGCTACGCTCGCTCTCATCCATCGGGATCAGACCAGCGTCTTCCAGCGGGCTGCCATAGCCAGAGGTCATTTCGTTCAGGAAGAACTCCGTGTATTCCGCCAGGCCAGGAATCACGTCAATGTGCTCGCCTTTCACGTAGAAGAACAGCGGACGAGAAACCGGATACTCACCAGAGCCAATCGTTTCCAGGCTAGGTGTTACACCATCAACGGTCGCCACTTGCAAGCGGTCACGGTTTTGATCGTAGAAGCTAAGACCGAAGACACCTACTGCATCTTCCTGAGCATCCAGGCGTGCTAGGGTTTCGGTGTAATCGCCGGCAATTTCAACGATACGGCCATCGCCACGCAGGTTGATGCAAGCATCGCCTTCTACTTCAGCAACAGTGTCACAACCCGGGTGAACGACTTTCTCTTCAAAGACTTCACGTGTACCGTGGTTGGAAGCCGGGATAACCAGTACGATTTCCTGGTCAGGCAGGTTGCTGTCGATTTCAGACCAGCGGGTGTAGGGGTTATCAACCAATTCGCCGTTTTGCGGCAGTTGAGCAGCAGCTGCTTTGAAAACATGCTCAGGCGTTAGTGCAAACTCGCCACGATCAAGGCGCGAGGCAAATACAATGCCGTCGTAGCCGAATTGGATTTCAATAATTTCGTTAACACCGTTTTCGGCACAGCTCTCAACCTCACCGCTCCGAATTGAGCGAGAAGCGTTAGCGATATCGATGGTGTTTTCACCAACGCCCTGGCAGAACTGACGAAGGCCGCCACTTGAACCACCAGAACCAACTACCGGCGTATTAAACTGAGAATACGTATTGCCAAACTCTTCAGCCACGATACCTGCAAACGGCAGTACAGTAGAAGAGCCCGCAATTTGGATTGTGTCGCGAGCCATGGCAGCGCTTGAAACACCTACCGCTAGACCGGCTACTACTGCAACACTTAGCGTATGCTTTTTCACGTCGTGTTCCCCTCTGGTTTGATATCCGGCCAGCTGATGCTTACCGGAAGAGTTGGCCTTCTGGCCTTTCACAAAAGAGAGTTTGCACACGTATCATTGCAGAAATATGACAATCTCTAAATCGTTAAATACGCAAAACGTCGTATAGCAAAGGAGAACACTACGACAGGGTAAAACGACTAGCGACTCTGTTCTGAATTGGCGGTTAGCATCCGCACACCAATATTTCCAAGTAATGACGCCCCCAGCATGGTCAATACCATGGGCCACAGGTGGGCGACTTCAAACGCCCCGACCAACACCCCGGCAAGCGCGCCACAGCTAAACTGGATGCCACCCAGCAACGCCGTTGCGGTCGCACTGATATGCCCAAAGTGATCCAGCAGTGACGAGATGGCATTCGGAGTGATCAAGCCAATCATGCCAGTAAATACCATCACCAGAGGCACAACGGTATATAGAGTGACCATATCCAGCGCTGTAACGATCACCAAGCCCAAGCCCGCGATCATCTGGATCATTAACCCCAAGCGCAGGTTTTGTTGGGGTGTGCGTTGACGCAGCATATAAATATTAACGCGGTTGGAGAGCGCAATAACAACGACGTTAACCCCGAAAATCAGCGGATACATCCCCGGAGAGAGACCAAAATAATCAAGATAGACAAAGGGCGATGCTGTTACAAAGGCGAAAAGACCGGCAAAAGAGGCGGCCACTGCACAGATATACCCCATGCCTTCTTTATGCCGCAGCACGCTTACATAATTGCCGAGCACCTGACGAGGCGACGCTGCAGGCAGTGTCATATCACGGGTTTCGGGTAACCGCGTCCCCAGCAGCCAAAGCAAAAAACCGGCATATGCCGCAAGAAAAACAAAAATCAGCCACCAGCCTGCCACATGCAGCAGCATACTCCCCACCGCCGGTGCCACCAGGGGAGCCAACATCATGATCATGGCCATGGTCGACATCACTTTGGCAGCCTCTCGGCCGCTAAAGCAGTCGCGTACAATGGCGGCAGAGTTAACCACGCAGGCTCCGCCACCCAGCGCCTGGATAAATCGCCAAAACAAAAGCGAGTTGAGGCTATCAGCCGTGGTAATCATCAGGCTTGCCAGCATAAATACGACTAAACCACCCATGAGTACCGGCTTGCGTCCTATCCGGTCAGATAGCGGTCCAAAGACAAGTTGACCAATGGCAAAACCAAACAGGAACACACTAATCGAAAGCTCCGCGTGATGAATGCTGGCATTAACAGATTCCGCTAACACACCAATCGCAGGCAAATAGGCGTCAATCGCAAAAGGGGCAAGCGCTGTGTTGGCAGCAACCAACAAAGCAACCCGTCGTGGGTTAAGTTCCATAGGACTCCCTGAATTAATTAGCCACCATCAAGCACGGCAGCAATCGATAGGCCGCTAATAGTAACGCGGTGATGAAAATTAAGCACCGCAGCCCCGAAAAACTGAAACATAAACTGCTTAGCCTAGGATTCATAAGCCTTTTCCAAGACCAACTCATGGAAGCACTATGAATTTTAGAGCGCTGAAAAATATCCCACTACGCTGGCTAAGCCTATCCGCCTTACTGCTTGTCGCACTGTGTGTGCTCATGTTTGCCCTACTGACATGGAAAATGATGCAGCAGAGCCAGAACGATTTAGCGCTTCTTGAACAGGTTAATGTTCAACAGTCGTCATCGCTAAACCGGCTTCATATAGCGGGCCTTGAGGGATTGCACCGTTTGGACAGAGCGCTTGAACGCCAATTGCGCCCCTCGCTAGGAGACCCGACAGAGGCGCTTCAAGCGGTCGAAAATGAGCTCTCTGAAATGGCAGTAGCGCTGGCAACGTTTTTGGAAGCAACCGCTGAAACACCTCACCCGACACTCCGAGACGCTATTGAGCAGCAGGCAACAGCGCTTATTGGCACGATGAATGAACAATTAAACGCCGTTCAGACAGGTGACCGCGGCGGCTACCGGCAATTGACGCTTGATGCGTTAGCACATAGCCAAGCCCTAACCGAAGAGGCACGTAGCTTTTATCAACTGGCTGACCGTCAGGGTACAGAGCTAATGACTAACGCTCAACGCCGCGGTCAGTTGATTGGTCAATTGCTGTCAGGAGGCATTGCTATTGCCTTGGCACTGCTAGGTTTAATGGCCTGGATTGGGCAGCGTCATGTTCTATTACCTATTAACCGCTTGGTCGCACACTTTCGTACAATGGCCGAGGGTGATTTAAGCGTTAAGGTCCCGGCTCATGGCAATAATGAAATAGGTCAGCTCTACCAAGAGCTGGATAATATGCAGCGTGCACTCATTGAAACCGTTTCAGAGCTTCATAGTAATAGCCGCCATATTTTCGATAGCGCTCAACGCCTGGCACTAGGCAATGAAGACCTTGCTATCCGAACGCGCCAGCAAAACGCATCCCACGAAACGACCGCGGCTAACCTGGATGAGCTGACAGAGAACGTTGCCACCACCGCTGGTTTTGCCGCCGATGCAACCCAGCTAACGTCTACGGCGGCGGCACAAACCCAAGACGGTAGCCAGATAATGACCAACTTCCTGACCACCATGGAGGAGATTCACGCACGCTCAAAAGAAGTCGATGAGATTGTTAATGTTATTGATTCCATCGCTTTTCAAACCAATATTCTTGCGTTGAACGCCTCTGTAGAGGCCGCTCGCGCTGGCGAGCAAGGCCGAGGCTTTGCCGTAGTGGCGGGCGAAGTACGCCAACTAGCCTCACGCAGCGCTGAAGCTGCGCGCCAAATCCAAACCTTGCTTGCCGCATCAGGCAACAGTATTGAGCGTGGCCATACCTTATCCAACAAGGCCAGCCACGGCATGAACGCGATTGTTGAAACGACCGAACAAGCCAATAGCATCATGCTTCAAATCGCTGATGCGGCTAATGAGCAGCACCGCCACATTGAACATCTGAATTCAACACTGCACGAACAGACCCAGGTGAATCGGGCCAATACCAAGCAGGTTGAAGCTACTGCTCAGGATGCAATGTCGCTTGAAGCCGCTGCAGAAAGGATGCGTGAACAAGCCGCACGCTTTAAAATCGGAGAGATATCCAGCGATGATTTTATTTGGCAAGCCTCTCCGCCAACACCTGACTTATCCAATACCCCCACATCGGATAATATTCAGCGAGCGCCTGCCTTGCTACAGTAAAGGACTAACGACGCAAGGAGTAATGAATGGCCACTAGCCTGCTAACACAGCTTAAAGAAATGACCTCGGTAGTCGCCGATACCGGCGACCTTGAAGCCATCCGACGTTTTGCGCCACAAGATGCAACGACGAACCCTTCGCTCATCCTACAAGCCGCTCAGCAAGAGCAGCGCCGCGCCCACTTGGCCGCTATTGCCAAGGAAAGCAAGGACATTGATGATGCGGTTGACCGCGTGGCTGTCGAGATTGGCAGTGAAATTAGTGAACTGGTGCCCGGCTACGTATCCACCGAAGTAAGTGCTCGGCTTTCATTCGACCGTGATGCCACTATTGCGCGCGCGCATTCATTGATCGAGCGGTACGCCCAAAAGGGCGTGGGTCCTGAGCGCATACTAATCAAGATGGCCTCCACTTGGGAGGGTATTCAGGCAGCGCAGCAGCTTGAACGTGAAGGCATCCGTACCAACCTCACGCTGCTGTTTGGTTTTGCTCAGGCTCAAGCATGTGCCGATGCAGGCGTCACTTTGATTTCGCCGTTTGTCGGGCGCATCCTCGATTGGCATAAATCTCGTCAGCCTGAAGCCGATTTTAACGGTAACAATGACCCAGGCGTACAGTCTGTCAAACAGATTTACAGCTACTACAAGGGCCATAACTACGCCACCATCGTAATGGGCGCAAGCTTTCGTAATATCGGCGAGATTATATCTCTGGCAGGCTGCGACCGTCTGACCATTTCGCCCAAGTTGCTTACCGAGTTGGATGAACAGCAGGGCGATCTAACTCGCCAGCTAACGCCGATGGGCGCGAGTAGCTCAGCGGACGAGCCATTAACGCAAAGCGATTTCCGCTGGGCCATGAATGAAGATGAAATGGCGTCTGATAAACTAGCGGAAGGTATTCGCAAATTTATGGCCGACCAGCGTGAGCTGGAAACATTGCTCGGCACACTGCGAAAGTCATAAGTTATTAAATTGCACCATGCTTAAACGACACCCCCCACAAAAGTGGGGGGTTGTCAGTCGTCGGAGCCTCCCTTTCTTTATCAGGGAGGCTTTTTTAATGGTGGGGTTCTATATTCTGCGCTTCCAACATCTCAACCAACGGCTGGAACTGCTCGCGATTATGCTCATTCATGTGCATTAAAATACGATGCGCTTCAAGAATTCGCTCGCGCAGCCCATCTTCATCCGCAGGCTCTTCAGGCAGCTCAACAAGCGCATCGCTAAGCGCTGGCGGCTGTTGAAGCGGCACCTCCATCAAGGTAAAAAAACGCGCAAAGCCCATAACATCGAGCATTTTACGAACATCAGGATTATCCGCAATGATAGTAGGCGGGTGAGCCAAGCGCCCTTTTACAGCCATCGCCACCTTTGCAAGAAAACCCAATGCCGTTGAATCGACATTGGTCGCTTCACGCAAGTCAATCATTACCGCACGTAACCCAGGCGTTTCAGCCAGATGTTGTGCCTGGGTATCCAGCGTGGCACAAAGCGTTAACCGCACATCGCCACAGAGTTTTAAGACAAAAACACCGGAGTCGAACGCCGCTTTAATACGGCCTTCATCAATCAGCATGACCAAATCCGCTCACCATCATGATTGTTAGATCATCGGGTAAAGCACCGCGTTCCTGGTTCGCCTCACCCGTCTCCCCTGCTGCCAGCAGGACACTTGTTTTGGCTAGCCGTTCGCGCAACTGCTCAAGCGTGACACTTTCGCTTACTAATTGCTCAAGCTCCTTGAGCCGCGTGTCGAGCGTTTTACCCGGCAAGCATTCCAATACACCATCTGAACACAGCCATAATCGAAATTCGGCCGGCAAGGCACAGCTCAGCGAAGGATACTCTATATCGGGGAAAAGGCCTACTGGCATCCCCTCTCCTTCAAGCCGAGAGAGCTTACCGCCCGCAACCAAAAAAGGCATCGGCAGCTGTGCACCGAGCGAATAGTGAAGAGTATGAGAGTGATGGTCAATAACACCTACAAACAACGTTGCATGTTTACCGATATCGGTCCCCTGCAACTCTCGATTCATAGCGGCCAACCAGTCCGGCGCCAAGCACTCGGGCTTTTGGCCGTCCCACTCATTCAGCCAACGGTTGCATAAATACTTTAACAGCACGGTCACAAACGCCGAGGATGCGCCGTGCCCAGAAACGTCTGCAAAATAAAACGCACTGTAACGGTCGTTGTAACGCTGATAATCCAGAAAGTCGCCGGATAGATAAAGCGAGGGCGCAAACCAATAATCATAGTAAACGCCGTTCACCACCTTGGGGTGAGCAGGCAATAACCGACGCTGAATATGCCCCCCACTTTGCTGGTCCATGCGCAGCAGCGCCAGATGTGTCTCCAGGCTCTCGTTTAATTCAGCGAGTCTTTCTCTATCACGGTCTCGCTCAATGGCTAACTCATTGAGCTCAATAGCCTTACGAATCATTCGTCGCAGCAGTTCAGCATGGCGTAGAGGATGAACGATATAGTCCACCAACCCTATGTCAATCGCCTTGATCAGGTCCGCATCCTGACGTGAGTCGCTTACCACCAACGTGGGTAAGCGACGCGTCAACTGCGACCACTGCTGCTGAGGCACCGAGTGCGCATGCGCAACAATCAAAGCGGTTTCTGCTGGAAGATAGTCGATATTATCTGCAGCATATACGCCCATACCATCACACGTGATGGCTTCTGCCAGCGCATCGCGCTCCGGACCGGGCGCGTCAATTACCGCAACCAGTTGCCTGGAATGATCCATATCAAGCCTCAATCGGCGAAATCGTCGTCACTAACATCGCTGTCGTCGAAATCACTGTCATTGAAATCGCTGTCGTTAAAGTCAAAATCATCCATTGCAAACGGGTCATCGCCTAACTCGCCGTCACTAATTTCAAACTGGCGGCTCTGCAAATAAGCGTCGCGCACAAAGCTGTAGCGATCACCACTAATCAAGTTTTCCCGATCAAGTAATGCGGCGCGTCGGTCAATAATATTGAGCGCGCTTAATACAAGCTCGGTGGTGTTATCATCCACGTAAACGATGGGGTAGGTCATGATATCAGCAGGCCGCCCCGTAGCATCACGTAACGTACTGGGCCCCAAAAACGGCAAGACAAGGTAGCGTGAGTCATCCCACCCCCAGGCCGCCAGCGTTTGCCCAAAATCCTCGTCGCTTGCGTTAATCTCCATCAACGTCGCGTAATCAAGCAACCCACCGATACCCACCGTTGTGTTGATCAAAAAACGGGATGTTGCCAACCCAGCGTTCGCCGGTTTTCCTTGAAGAAGACTATTTATAGTCGTACGAATTTCGCCAAGGTTGGAGAAAAAGTTGCTGACACCGGTTTGTACAGGGCTCGGCGTAATCGTGCGATACCCTTGGGCTACCGGCTTCAACGTATACTGATCAACGACATCGTTAAAGGCAAAAACGCGGCGATTAAAGCCCTCCCACGGATCATCCGGATTCGCATCTTGAGCCATTTGCGTGCTGGCACAACCGCTAGCCGCCATGGTGATAAGCAGCACAGCTGGTAGGGCTGCGTTACGCAGTGAAAAAGTGGTGGCTTGCCTGGCTAACAACCGCAGCATGGTTATTCCTCTTCAAAAACTAACGTACTATCACTGACGTCGTACTGTTACTGACGTCGAACTACGACGCACCCTGCGCTGTAGCCTGCTCCAAAGGAGCAAATCACACCAATGTCGCCCTCCACCATATCCTCATGATGTAAATGAAAGGCAATAATGGAACCAGCGGAGCTTGTGTTTGCATAGCGGTCTAAAATGATGGGCGCTTGCGCCTCACTGGGCTCAAAACCCAATACCCTGCGAGCGATAAGATCGTTCATATGGCGGTTAGCCTGATGCAGCCACATTTTTTTAAGATCACTTCCCGATAGCTCCAACGAGGTCAAGTGATCTGTAATCAACTGGGCTACCATGGGACATACTTCTTTGAAAACTCGCCGCCCTTCTTGCACAAAGAGCTTATCAATTGCTAACGGATCACTGTCCGTCACACGGTTTAAAAAGCCGGCATTATTGCGAATGGCATTGGAAAACTGGGTAACAAGCCGCGTACCTATAATTTCAAAGCGCTCATCGGCCACTGCATCGACACTATTTTCCAGGACCACAGCGGTGCAAGCATCGCCGAAAATAAAGTGGCTGTCACGGTCTCGAAAGTTTAAATGTGCCGAACAGATTTCCGGGTTCACTACCAGGGCGCGCTTAATACTGCCGGACGCAATAGCATTAGCGGCCGATTCAAGGGCGAACGTAGCAGAGCTGCAAGCCACGTTCATATCAAATCCATAACCCTTGGCACCCAGCATCTGCTGCACTTCTACCGCTAACGCAGGATAGGCACGCTCCATATTGGAGCAAGCCACAATCACCAGTTCGATGTCACCAGGTGCTACCTGGGCCTTTTCCAGCGCTTGGCGTGCGGCAGAGACGGCCATGTCACACTGAATAGAGGGCTCGTCATTTTGACGTAATGGCAGCCGAGGACACATCCGCTCAGGATCTAAAATACCTGAAGCATCCAATACGTAACGACTTTTAATACCAGAGGCTTTTTCGATGAACTCGCTGCTGGAGTGGGCTAGCGGCTCACGCTCACCCCGTGCAATCGCATCCGCATGACACGCATTTTCGTTATCCACCCACGTATTAAATGCAGCCACCAGCGCCGTATTATCAATGGCGTGTTCCGGTGTATAAAGCCCTGTCCCGGTTATCACCACGTTTGTCATGCCTATCTCCTCTAAGCGGCTTTTGCCCCTATTGCTTGCTGTTCAGACTCAGTCCCAAGGCTCGCGCTTAATATTACTGTGTGCGTTATTTGCAGGGTTTACCAGTCATCTTTTAAACGCTAATTATTTCTTGCCAACGCTTTTCAAGGCGCTTTGCCGATACAGGCATCAGCGTTCCCAACTGCTGAGCAAAAAGGGAAACGCGAAGCTCCTGTATCCACCAGCCAAATTCCACTAACTCGGGATCTTCAACACGCCCCCGACGCTCGCTTTTACGCCGCGCATCAAAGCGAGTTTCAAGGGCCTGAACGTCATGCATCAGCATCTGGTCACGCCCGCGCTCACGTGCGGCTTTTTCAAGGCGGATGAGCGCGGCTTCGGTGTAACGAGGATACTCTGTCAGCCATGGGCCTGCATCACGAATGAACCCCGGGTAGACCAGCCGCTGCATCTGTACGCTGATATCGTTATACACTAGGGCAAGCGCAAAATTGAGCTTGCCTTTAAGCACTTTGCTCACTGCCAAGTGACCTTTTAGCGCCGCCTCGACCTGTTCAAGCAGGGAAGTCGCGTAATCAATCAACTCTGCTTTGGTAGCGTCCAGACGAGCACTCAATTCGACCGATGAACGCGGCAAAGGGTGCTGGGCAACGACTTGAGTAAAGACGGCTAACATCAGGTCATCCAGCAACGCTTGCTTGCTACCCACTTTGGCAAACAGCAGCGCGCATTTTTCAACACCGGGTAGGCGCTTAATCGCTTTTACCTGGTCAGGCTGTTTGGCAATTGCCAGCCGGGCAACCCCCTCTTGATGCGCCGCCAATGCCTTTGCCGGATGATCAAAAAGTGCGACCTTAAACTCACTGGCTTCAGCCACCAACGCCGGGTAGGCCTCGACACGAATGCCCGCCTGTGTAGTCACACGCGAATCAGGCAATGGCTCCTCAGGCAGGCCGTCAAGCGTAGGCGCCTGGTTTGCCTGCTCGGCCAACGCCTGAGCACCGGCACTGGCCGCCGCTTCAAAGCGCTGCTCCAGCGCTCTGACATCGCGCCCTTGACCCAGCAGCTCTCCAGCATGATTGACGACTCGAATGTTCATAATCAGGTGGGCATCGAGTAAATCCAGCCGCCAGTCATCCGGATGAACACGCGTTGCGGTACGTCGACGTATAAATTCGCCCAATGCTTCTGTGAGCGGGCGTTGATCAGGCACCAGGGTTTCCAACGCTGCATCGACCCAATCAGGAATGGGTACCACCTGGCGGCGAATGCTTTTAGGCAGCGACTTTAAAAGCGCAATGCACTTTTCTCTTAACAGCCCAGGCACCAACCACTCTAATGCGTGCACAGGCAATTGAGGCAGCATGGCGGCAGGTACGGTCAATGTAACGCCATCATCGTCTGCATTGGGATCAAAGTGATAACTCACCGGATAAGCCACCCCGGCAAGTGTTAAATGGTCAGGGTACTGCGCTTGGGTGACATCGGCGGCGTCACGCGCTTTCAGCGCATCCAGATCAAAATTCAACAGCGCAGGCGTCTGGCGTTCAGCCTGCTTGCGCCAGTGCTCGAAGCCTTTACCATTGACAATGTCGCCTGGAATACGCGCGTCGTAAAACGCAAACAATGCCTCTTCATCGACCAGAATATCACGGCGGCGGGCGCGGTCTTCAAGCGCCTCCACTTCGTCAATGAGTGCGCGGTTATGAGCAAAAAACGCGCCCTGAGTCGTAAACTCGCCTTCCACCAGCGCACGGCGGATAAACAGCTCGCGCGATTCTTTGGGGGCAATCGGCCCATAGTGCACACGCCGACGCGCGACAATAGGCAGGCCAAACAGCGTTACTTGCTCAAAAGCAACGACCTGCGCGCGCTTTTGTTCCCAATGAGGTTCGCTATAGCTGCGTTTCACCAAGTGCTGAGCCTGCGGCTCGATCCACTGGGGATCGATCTTGGCAACGGTGCGTGCATACAGTTTTGTGGTTTCAATCAGTTCAAATGCCATTAGCCATTTGGGCGATTTTTTGGCGAGCCCCGAGCCGGGGTGAATCATGAATTTACGATTACGTGCGCCCAGGTACTCGCGATTTTCCACTACCGTGCCCAGGTTAGACAACAGGCCTGAAAGAAGCGCCTGGTGTAACTTACCTGATGTCTTGCGTCTGGCCTGACGCGCCTGCTCTTCGCTCTCCTCATCATTGCGCGGTAGCGGCGCAGGAACATCGATCTGCATATCGCGCAGCAACTGCCTAAGCTGACGGAACGTATCGTGCCATTCACGCATGCGTAGATAATTAATATAGTGCTCGCGACACCAGCGGCGCAGCTGATTGCCGGATAATGCTTCGCGGGCATTCTCAATGCCGTGCCACAAGTTCAGCAGCGCGACAAAATCCGAATCCGGGTCGTGCCAACGCTGGTGCGCCTGATCGGCAGCCTGGCGTTTATCGGCCGGACGGTCTCGCGGGTCCTGAATGGCAAGCGCGGACACCACCACCAGAACATCACGCAGGCTACCGCGCTCCGCTCCTGCTAACACCATCCGTGCCAAGCGCGGGTCGATGGGAAGTTTCGCTAACTTTCGCCCCAACTCGCTCAGGTGATGCTTTTCGTTGACCGCGCCCAGCTCAAACAGTAGCCGAAAACCATCTTTTACAAAGCGGCTATCCGGTGGGTCTACAAAGGGGAACGCTTCAATATCACCCAGTTTTAGCGCCAGCATCGACAGAATGACCGAGGCTAAATTGGTCCGCTGAATTTCAGGATCAGTAAAGGCTGGACGCGAGACGAAGTCCTCTTCGTCGTAAAGACGAATACACACCCCTTCTGCCACCCTACCGCAGCGCCCCTTGCGCTGATTGGCGCTGGCCTGGCTTACCGGCTCAATCGGTAGGCGCTGAATTTTTGCCCGATAGCTGTAGCGGCTAATCCGGACAAGCCCCGGGTCCACCACATAACGAATGCCGGGCACCGTCAACGAGGTTTCCGCAACGTTAGTGGCCAACACAATGCGCCTTCCACGGTGGGCAGAAAAAACCCGGTTCTGCTCCTCATTGGAGAGACGTGCGTACAGCGGCAGAATTTCCGTCCCTTGCAAATCAGCCCGGCGTAACGTATCGGCTGTTTCACGAATTTCTCGCTCGCCTGGCAAAAATACCAGAACATCCCGGGGGCCATGTAGCCAGCCTTTTTCGCGCTCGATGGCTTCGATTTCGAGCACGGCGTGCAAAATCCCTTCTTGTAAGGTGCGATCCTCTTCATCTTCTTCATCACGCACCAAAGGGCGATAATGCACGTCGACCGGATACGTACGTCCTGATACCTCAACGACGGGTGCGGATGCTTTAGGCGTACCGAAATGCGCGGCAAAACGATCAACATCAATGGTTGCCGAGGTAATAATCACTTTAAGGTCAGGACGTTTAGGCAACAACCTTTTTAAATAGCCCAGCAGAAAATCGATGTTCAGGCTGCGCTCATGAGCTTCATCAATAATGATGGTGTCGTAGCGCAGCAGCAAGGGATCGTGCTGGGTTTCAGCCAGCAAGATGCCGTCGGTCATTAGCTTCACTAGCGTGGTGGGGCTGCTTTGATCCGTAAAACGTACCTGATAGCCCACCTGCTCGCCAAGCGGCACCTCAAGCTCTTCGGCCAGCCGCCCGGCAACACTGCGCGCCGCTAAACGCCGCGGCTGCGTATGACCGATAAGTCCTTTACGTCCACGGCCTAACTCCAGGCACATTTTGGGGAGCTGAGTCGTTTTGCCCGACCCGGTCTCCCCCGCCACTACCACCACCTGATGGTCACGAAGGGCGTTTAAAATATCTTCCCGACGCTCAACCACCGGCAACTCAGCCGGATAGTTAAAGGTCACCTTCAACGCCTCGCGCTGGTTAAACACTTGCTGTGCCCGGTGAATATCGCGCTCCACCTCGTGCAAACCGTGACCAATCGGCTTGTTGTCGCGCAGGCGACGCGCCAGCCCTGCTACGCGCCGCTCAAGACGCTGGGCATCACGCAGCATAACGTTGCTTATGGTTTCATTAAGCGTAGCCAGGCGTTGATTATCGGTAAGATCAGAGGGCATATCGGTGGTCACGTTAGGCTCAGTTTCCATTCGTTATTGAAAAGCAGATGTACCAATGGATATCGGTAGGGCAAATAACTATTCGGCCCGCTACGCGAGCGGGCCGAATATTGTAACGCTTTCACCAACGCGACGCCTAACCAGTGGCGTAATCGCTCATCAGTGCGTTATCTATTTTCGTCACTATAGACGCTTCCTCTAACTATCTGCCTCACTGGCCGCAGGCTTATTTTCATCGCGCAGTTCACGACGCAATACTTTGCCCACATTGGTTTTGGGCAGTTCATCACGAAACTCGATGAACCTGGGCACTTTATAGCCGGTTAGCTCTTTTTTGCACCAGCTGCGCAGCGTTTCGGCATCCAACTGACTGTTTTTGGAGACGACAAACAGCTTGATGACTTCACCTGCGTCGTCGTCCGGCACACCGACTACCGCCGCTTCGATAATATCCGGATGGGCGGCGACCACGTCTTCCACCTCATTGGGGTAGACGTTAAAGCCCGACACCAGAATCATATCCTTCTTGCGGTCAACGATGCGGATGTAGCCGTCATCCTGAAGCACGGCGATATCACCGGTATGGAACCAGCCGCCCTCATCGATGGAGTTACGGGTTTCATCGTCGCGCTGCCAGTACCCCTTCATCACTTGAGGGCCCTGCACGCAAAGCTCGCCCGGCTCACCCAAAGCCACATCATTGCCATCAGCATCCACTACTTTTACCGAGGTGCCTGCAACGGGCTTACCGATCGTACCCAACTGAATAGCATCGGTTGGGTTAAAGCTCACAATTGGCGAGGTTTCTGTCAATCCATACCCTTCAGCAACTGGGCAACCCGTCGTTTGCTCCCAACGCTGGGCAGCTGCCTTGGTTAGTGCCATACCACCAGAAATAGTCAGCTTTAGATGGGAAAAATCGAGCTGCTTAAAGTCGTCACGATTACACAGCGCATTGAACAGCGTATTTAAGCCAATAAACGCTGTGAACTTTAGCCCTTTAAGCTCTTTTATAAAGCTGTCCAGATCACGGGGGTTGGTAATCAGCAGCGAATGATTGCCCGACTCCATTAAAAACAGGCAGTTCACTGTAAAGGTGTAGATGTGGTAAACCGGCAGCGGCGCTATTACTAACTCCTCGCCCACGTTTAGATGCGTACCAATAGCGGCACGCGCCTGCAGCATATTAGCAATCAAGTTACGGTGGGTTAGCATCGCCCCTTTTGGCAGGCCGGTTGTACCGCCGGTGTACTGCAGCGCGGCCAAATCATCCTGTTCTCGGCTTACCTCAGTGTGATTTAAAGAAGCGCCCTTCTTCAAAACATCACGAAAGCTTAACGCGGTGGGCAGCGAGTAGGCAGGCACCATCTTTTTCACATGCTTCACGACCGCATTAATCAACCACCGTTTGGGCAGGCCGTGCAGGTCTCCCAGCTCGGTGACCAGCACATGTTTGATATCGGTTTTATCAACGACGTTTTCAAGCTTTTTAGCCATATTGGCTAATATCAACACAGCCTTGGCGCCAGAATCCTTAAACTGGTGGGTCATCTCCCGCTCGGTGTAAAGCGGGTTGGTATTTACCACGACCAGACCTGCCCGCATGGCGCCAAATACCGCCACAGGGAACTGCAAGACATTGGGCAGTTGAATGGCGATCCGGTCGCCCGGCTTCAAATCAGTCTCGTGCTGAAGCCAAGCGGCAAAGTCTGCTGAAAGGCGGTCAAGATCAGCAAAAGTAAGCGTTTTGCCCATGCAGCTAAAAGCAGGCTTTTGCTGATACCGGCTTACTGCCGCGTGAAAAACATCTGTGACAGAGTCGTACTTATCCAACCCTTCAAGCGCTGGGCCGCGTAAAATAGGCGCTGTGGCGTGTTCGCTCATGGGCAATCTCCGCTATCCATGTCGATGTTATAACCGACCTTGTTATTGTCGCGAGGCAAGAGGACCAACGATATACGACCCCAGACATGCTGTAAAACGATCGATTGAAACTTGTGTTTCAACTTTAGCCGATAAAGGGCCGAACTCTTAACTTTCCTCCTAACCTTCCTCCCATCTTTTCTAAATGTCTACGTAACAATGTAGCGTAATGGCCAGTTCTTATGGACAGTTCTTATGGACAGTAACGCGCCTCGATTTCTCCTTCACGCCACACTAAAAGCTCGCCGGGCACCATGGTGCACCAGGCTTCATTGTGGGTTAGCGGCTCGGTGGCTATAACAGAAACTACATCATTGGGTGTCGTGTGCTCGGCAAAATTAACCGTAAGTTCGGCATCAGAAAGCTCGGCATCACCAAAGGGTGCTCGCCGGGTAATATGCGCAAGCTTCGTCGAGCAGTAGGTATAGAGATACTGACCATCGGACAGCAACAAGTTAAACACGCCCAGCGTGCGTAGCTGTTCACATCGTGCGTGTAGAATTTCCCATAAAGATTCAGGCGATGCCGGGGCCGTTGGAAAAGCGTCTCGCAGTTGACCCATTAGCCAACAAAAAGCATGTTCGCTATCGGTATTGCCAACCGGCGTGTACACCCCCAACGGTAAGTGCTGCCATTCGCTTAGCTGACCATTGTGCGCATAGCACCAAGGGCGGCCCCACATTTCACGCGTAAAAGGGTGAGTGTTCGCCAGCCGCACACCGCCAACGTTTGCCTGGCGGATATGGCTAATCACTACGTTTGATTTAATCGGGTAGTCGCAGATTAGCCGTGCGATGGGCGAGTTGACAGAAGGATGCGGGTCTCGAAACTCGCGATACCCGCCCTCTTCATAAAAAGCGATACCCCACCCGTCGCGGTGCGGCCCAGTGCCGCCACCACGATGTAAAAAGCCTGAAAAACTAAAGCAGATATCGGTCGGGACGTTAGCGCTCATCCCCAACAGCTCACACATAACCGCGCCTCCTTCCGCTTTTCATTATCTGCATTAACCAATAACCGGTTCGCGGCGACGCGTAGGCTGTGGGTCTTCAGCTTCCTCCTGTTTCACGCGCTTGGCGGGCGGCGCACTTGGCGGCCGACGCCACCACCAGAGAGCAATGCCTATCGCTGCGCCGATAGCAATCCCAGCGACCAGGCACAACAGGCTGCCACGCAGCGCATTAACGTTATGCTCAAGAAAACCAACCGCGGCCACCATCGCCGCAGGCGCCCAACCGGTATAGAACTCACCCTCTTCTACTAACGGTAGACGAAACATCGCTGGCGTCCACATGGCGCCCGCCATTCCCCACGTCACCACCAGGCGCGGCAAACGCGGTAGAAACGCCACCGCAAAATAGATGGCAATGACGACCAGCAGCGAAATACCGTAATAACTTAGCCACAGCTGTGACATTGAACCTGTAAACAGCATAATACCCCTCATGTGGGTGCATGCACCCGACGTTAATTTCCCGCTATGGTACCTATCAATTTATGAAAGCACAGCCAGACACGCTCGCAGGCTCACCCGTCGCGCGCTATTATCGCGCTAATGATCCCAAATGGCACTGGTTGGAAGCACGAGATTCGCCTGATGTTAGCGCATTTTTAGAAGCCGCCAACCAGCAGCAGGCCCAATGGTTTGCACCACTGACTCCGCTGGCCGAAACGCTCTATAAAAGCCATCTTGCGCGCCGTGAGCTTGCCGTCACCAGCCTTGAGACAGCGCTTGACCACTTTACGTTCTGGAGCGAGACCGGCGCCGACGATGATTACCCTCGCTGGTGGCGTTTCCCAAACGGGCAACCGGCACAGCGTGAATGTTTTTTTGATGTTCAAGCCCGTGCAGCGGATGAAGAATTTTATGACATGGGCGATATGGCGCTCTCTCCTGACGAGCAGTGGCTCGCCTGGACAGAGGACACACAAGGAGACGAGCGCTACACGCTTTGGATAAAATCGCTGCCCAGCGGCGAGCCTGTCTCTCTGCTCAGCGATATTGGCGCGGGCTTATGTTGGGCTGAAGACCAGACAGCAAGCTCGGCAACCCTCTTTTTTACTCGATTTGATGCAACCCAACGCCCTGACAGCATTTGGCAAGTATCGCTCCCTTTTAACGCACCTGCACAGCACACAGCGCCTACTCTGGTGCTGCGTGAAAAGGACCCTGAGTTTTGGCTGGGCATTGGCAAAACCCGCTCGCGCCAGTGGTTACTGATCGAAAGCGGCTCGAAAGATACCAACGAGATTTACGCACTGCCCGCGCATCAGCCATCGGCCGTGCCACTCTGTGTGCAGCCCCGTCAATCCGGCGTTGAGTACACGATTGATCACCGGCCAGGCACCTTTTACCGCGTCCATAACCAGGCAAGCGCGCATTTTCAGCTCGACTTCCTGGACGAACCTGCCCTGGGTAACCCTGAAGCACGCTGGCAGCCAATTATCGCGCCGCGCGATGACACCACACTGGAAGGTATTGACGCGTTTTCCTGGGGGCTGATTATCGCAGAGCGCGACCATACCCAGGCGCAGGTAGTGCTGCGGCGCTGGGTGTTGGATGCACAGCATCATCGCCTGGTTGACGACTACCTTAGCCTGCCAGAGCAACCTTGCTCCCAATCACTTGAAGATGCGCCGCATTTTGACACCCAGGAATTACGCTTACGCGAGGAGTCCTTTACACAGCCCCCCAGCTGGTTTGCGCTTGATCTTGCCAGTGGCGAGCGAACACTCCTTAAGCGCGTTCCCGTTTATGGTGGTTTAACACCGGAGCAGTTGGTAAGTCGCCGAATATGGGCCACCAGCGCAGATGGCGAGCAAGTACCGGTCTCTATCGTAATGCGTGCGGACCTGGTCGGCGAGCCATCACCCACGCTACTTTATGGCTACGGTGCTTACGGAGAAGCGCTTGACCCGTGGTTTTCTATTGCCCGCCTGGAGTTGCTTGAACGCGGCGCCGCGTTTGCAGTTGCCCATGTGCGCGGCGGTGGCGAGCGGGGTGAACCCTGGTACTTGCAGGGTAAAATGGCGCACAAAGAGAATAGCTTTAACGACTTTCTGGCCGCGCGGGATGCGCTGGTGGAGTGCGGAGTAAGTGATCCTGCGCGAGTAGTCGCTTACGGCGCCAGCGCTGGCGGTTTATTGGTCGGCACGTGTGTTAATCGTGCTCCCAAGGCTTTTTGTGCCGCTGTGCTTGATGTGCCGTTTTTGGATGTCTTGCGCACGATGCAAAACCCCGAACTTCCCCTAACCACCGCTGAGTACAGCGAATGGGGAAACCCCGAAACACCCGAAGTGGCCGAACGCATTCGTCACTACTCGCCCATGGACAATATAACGGCCCAAGAGTATCCCGCGCTTTGGATTGAAGGCAGTTGGTTTGATACACGGGTGAGCTACTGGGAGCCTGCCAAATATTACGCGCAAGTCACTCAGCAGCAGCTAGGCAGCGCCCCTGTTTTGATGCATACCGATATGAGCAGCGGGCATGGCGGTGCATCCGGCCGATTTAAAGCGTGGCAAGATACCGCTAGGCAGGACGCGTTTATCCTTTGGGCATTGGGGTTAGCCGCCGATTTCAAGGATAGCGCCATCTAAGCAGCCCACTGCTTTAAACCTCCCACCGTTAGGCAGCCTTCGTGCTGCCTTTTATTTTTTGAAAATACTTTCCACAAAAACAATTTTGCTTCATACTCAACTTTAGTCGAACACCCTTACCTCTACTATTGGAGCAAACAATGAAGCACCAGGATCACTTTCCAACCATTTGGGACACGCCGCTTAAGCCGTCCACCAAGCCGGTTAAAAACAGAGCAGCTAAAAACAGATCAGCTCAACCATCCTTGTTCAAAGGCATAATGCTTGCCTTAAGAAATATGGCCAAGCACAAGCCCGTCGCCTAACGATCACGTCAGGCTGGATATTTGTGTGAACCGGCTTAATGTCGTCAAAAAGGAGAGGGCTGGGGCTGCCACTTGCAGGATGGTTACTTACATGGGCAGTACAGCAATAATGTGGGATTCAAGCGCTCGTTCGGGCACATCATCCTGCGAGACCGCAAAGCTACGCACGCTGATGCCTTTACGGTGCACGCGCTCGGCATCATTACTCAGTAGCGGATGCCAGCCAGCTAACTTCCGCCCTTCGGATACTCGGCGATACGCGCACGAAGCGGGCAGCCAGGTAAACTCTTTTACCAGTGCAGGCGTCAGCTGGGTGCAGTCGGGCACACTATCAAAGCGATTCGGGTAATCACTGCATTGGCAGCTTTGAATATCCAGCAGGCGGCAGGCGACGTTCAAGACGGCCAGCTCCTGCGTTTCATCATCATGTAGCTTTAACAGGCAACACTGCCCGCAGCCATCGCAAAGCGCCTCCCACTCTTGCGGGGTAAGCTCTTCCAGCGTGTAACGCTCCCAAAAGCGCTCGCGCATTCCGGTTTCCATCCTTACTCCTCTTGCGGGTTATACGCGTAATTTACAGCCCCATCGCTGCTTAACGTGGCGCTTAACGCTGGCCATAGCGAATGATAATCCGCTTCCAGTAAACGATAGTCGCTTTGCAGCCAAGGGATGAGTTCAGCAAGCCGATTTGGTCCTGACAAGCGCTGACCAAGGCCTGCAACTGCCTTGCAGGTAAAATCAAAATCGGCGTAATTTCTTAGCCAATCGTGCTTGATCATAAAGGGCATCATCGCCTCCAGCCGATTGGGCGCCGGTCTCGCTGACAACAGGCGATAACAGCGCTCTACCATTTGCTGCTGCTCAAGCAAGCCGGCCTTATCTCGCGCTAAAAAATGATCCCACACAATATCCAGCGCAATACCAGCGTAGCGTCGCTTATCTGCAGGCGCCCGATGTTTCGCATTTAGCACGCTTGGATGCTGGTCGACCCAGGCATCCACTTTACGGTGATGCTGTATGCCGCTCGCGACATCCGCTGGCCAATCACCCAGATGGCAACCTTTAACACCATCGGCAATCAGGTTGCCGTAAAGAAAATCATCACTCCCTTCATAGGCAAGCCAGGCATGGGCCAGGAAATTCACGGTAGCGGCTACTGCGCCGCATCGCGCGCGTTTAATTGCGCGCGATGTACATCAAGCAAGTAATCCTCTTTTGCAGGCGGCATCTGCAGATAAAAACCCTGCTCATCAATAGCGGCTCTAACGTCATCAACATTTACTCGGGCCAGTTTTTTATCGGCGGTGAGAATCATGGTGAATACCGCGACGGGCTTTCCAAACGTTGCAAGCAGCGCCTCAGGAACGGGCGTGAGCCCTTTGCGCTTATCAACGTATAAATACATTTCATCTTTTCGCGAGCTTTTAAAAATCTCACAAAGCAGCTTGTCACTCATTTAGACAACTCCTTTAATGCCTGCTCAAGCTCATCGGCCAAACATTCGCCCCGCCATCCTTGTGGCAGAGTTAAAGGCTGGCTTGCCATGTCCTGCATGACCAACGCCTCAATATCACGGCGGCGCATCAACACTTCAGACGCCATGCCAAGCCCGGCTGCTTTCGTGTTAATAACGGATTTTAGAGCTTTGAAACGTTGTTTAAAGGCGGGCTGCATCGGGTCCGGCCAGCGCGCCAACAGCTCACTTTCGTCGCAGTGCTGGGCCTTTTTAACCATTGCCAATAGCGTGTCGCCCTCTTTTTTGACCAACGCTGGCTTAAAGCCTTCCACCTCGGCCAACTCATAGCGATTTTTCGGCATAGCGTCAGCAGCCGCAAACAGCAACTTGTCACTAATAAGCCAATTGCGCGGCAAATTACGCCGCCGTGTTTCGCCTTCCCGCCAAATGGTCATCAGGCGATAAGCCTCTAATTGGCGCGGATCAAGCCGCCATAGCTGACGGTGACGGGCGTACCACTGGCCATCCGCTTCAACGCTGCGCCCGGCCTGTTCGATCAAACTGGCACACTCTTCATGCAGCCATTGGCCGCGGCCTAACCCCTCCAGTCGTTCAGCCTGATGCGCCCATACTTGAAGCAGGTAAATAACATCCAACGCCGCATAGTCACACTGAGAGGGCGTCAAAGGCCGCTCTAGCCAGTTGGAGCGCGTCTCCTCTTTGGGCAGCGTTTCGCCTATCCAAAACTCCACCAGCTTTTGATACCCCATCGAGGGCACTTCACCGAGAAACCCTTGAGCAACCTGCGTATCCACCAATGGCGTTGGCAGCACCCCGGCCCAATGCTGAAAAACTTCTAAATCTTCACTACACGCATGCAGCAGTTTAATGGCGCTATTTTGCAGTAACTGCCGAAAGGCGGGCGTGCAGGACGTGGCCAACGGGTCAACCAAGTACGCAACGTCCCCGGCAGCAAATTGAATTAATGCAGGGACGGGGAAAAACGTGTTTTCACGGAAAAACTCTGTATCCAGCGCGATGACAGGGGCGTTGGCCACTTGTGCACAAGCCGCGTCAAGCGCCTCGGGGCTGTCAATCCACTGGTACACGGGGGAGGCTAGAGAAGACAAAGCATACTTCCAGGTTGCTACAACCGCGATTGCGCTTGCAATGTTGATGGGTTAATCGCTGGTAAAGGGCTGTCGGCCATTAAACGCACGGCTTAAGGTACCGCCATCGACATACTCAAGTTCACCACCCATAGGCACACCATAAGCTAAACGTGAAAACTTCACGCCGTAGTGGGCCAATTGAGCGGCGATATAGTGCGCGGTTGCTTCACCTTCGACGGTTGGGTTGGTCGCCAGTACAATTTCTTCGATATGGCCTTCTGCTACACGCGCTTCCAACTGCTCAAGCCCAATCGCGTCAGGACCGATACCATCCAGAGGCGACAAGTGCCCATGAAGCACAAAATAGCGGCCCTGAAAGCCACCCGCTTCCTCAATCGCCAGCTGATCAGCGGGTGACTCAACCACACACAATAAGGCATCGTCGCGGCGAGGCGTTTCGCATATCGCGCAAATATCAGCTTCGGTCAGCGTGCGACAGCGCTGACAATAGCCGACCTCGTCAATCGCTTTTTGAATGACCGAAGCAAGACGCTGACCGCCTGCCCGCTCACGCTCAAGCAAATGCATTGCCATACGCTGGGCCGTCTTCGGCCCAACCCCTGGCAACACACGAAACGCATCCATCAGTTGTTCAATAAGAGGAGAAAATCGCATTACTTAGAACGGCATCTTGAAACCAGGCGGCAGGTTCAATCCAGCCGTTGCTTCTTCCATCCGAGCTTTAGAGTTTGTTTCAACTTTACGTACAGCATCATTCACCGCGGCGGCTAAAAGATCTTCAAGCAGCTCTTTATCTTCTTCCATTACGCTTGGATCGATGCTGACCTGACTCACGTCATGGCGTCCGTTCATGGTGACTTTAACCATGCCTGCGCCGGCTTCACCGTATACTTCTGACTGAGCGGCTTCTTCCTGAATGCGCTGCATTTTTTCCTGCATCTCTTGGGCTTGCTTCATCAAGTTGCCCATTCCACCTTTCAACATGGTGTGCTCTCCTGGCTAATTAAAGACGGGGTTGTTAAAAAACGAGTATCCGGTGCAGTGCTAACGCTTGGCGGCCGCGGGCTTGACGGTTGATTCTATCAGCGTCGCACCAAACGCCTGCTGTAACTTCTGTATATTGGGATCGTGGTTCAAGAGATCAACAGCCTGCGCATGCTGCTCTTGATTCAACCGCTCTTCGCGCTGACGCGGTGTCTCACTCTGTGTCGACAGCTCGGCCACCACGAATTCGACCCGGCGCGGCACCCCTTGTTCACTTAATGCGCGCTCGATGCGCGTTTTATGAATCTCTGCCTGCATGGCCGCCTGACTTGGATCCAGGCGCAGCGTCAACGTATTGCCATCGTCGCTCTCCAGCAGACAGTTCGCCGCCAAACTGCGCGTTAAGCCGCCCAAGCCTAAAGAATCAAAGCATAGCAGCCATTTTGCATGGTCCAGCACTTCATTGCCGATGTCAGCGATGGGCGCTGTCTGCTCAGGGGCTGGCACGGCTTCTGACTCAGAGGTTGATACCGGCGCTGAAGCCAACACAGCCTCTGAAGCGGGGGCTTTGCGAGCACTTGGCGAAGGCGCTTCCGTTTGGCCGCTTTCATGTGCTTCGGCTTGCTCCACCTCATCAAGCGACCATGGCGGCGGCATTGGGCTATCCGCGGCAGCTGCCTCGTTATCGTCTGCTTTATACCCTGTTGAACCCATCCGTATTTCGGGACTATCGCCAAGCGCTTCCCCTTCAACACGTGCATCAGACGCTGGCTGCTGGACATGTTTTTTTTCGAGCTCTGCTTGCGGCGTGTCTATATAGTCTGTGTCTGCCTTTGGCTGATCCCCAGTCCCAGGTACGGGAGCATCGGATAGAGAGCTAACCGCAGACGCGGCAGACGCTTCGGGCTCTGATTGAACATAATTGCTGGCCGAGGCTGAAGCAGGTGACTGAGTCGCCGTACTGGCTGGCGCTGCGCTCTGCCCCACGCTTTGACTGCCCTCCGACCCTGTTGGCTCAGCACGCAGCGGCAGCGGCGTGCGGGGCGGCTTGGGCACGCCCTGCGGCCGGAATGCCAGCATGCGCAGTAGCGTCATTTCCAGCGCACTGCGCAAGTCAGGCGCGTGTGCCATATCGCCTCGGCCTTGAAGCCCTATTTGGTAGTAGAGCTGAATATCTTCAGCGGTAAAGCGGCTGGCGAGCTGTAAAATAGCCTCTCGATCACCATGACTGTTATCCACGGCGTCCGGCACCATTTGGGCAACGGCAAGACGGTGCAAAATAGCCGACAGCTCGTCTAGCACGGCAGCAAAATCAGGGCCCTGTTCTGCCAATTGTGCTACTTCAGCCAGCAGTTGCTGCACATCTACATCCGCCAGCGCGCTTACCAGCGCTAAAATATGCCGGTGATCCAGGGTTCCCAGCATCGCCGCTACATCGACATGGCGGACGGCGCCCTGCCCAAAGGCAATCGCCTGGTCGGTCAGACTCATGGCGTCACGCATTGAGCCTTCAGCTGCTTTGCCTAATAGCCATAGCGCGCTTTCATCGAAGGCCACGCCCTCTTCACCCAGTACATAGGTGAGATGCTCAACAACTCGCTCAGGCGGCATGTGTTTAAGCGTGAACTGAAGGCAGCGCGACAGCACCGTTGCAGGCAGCTTTTGCGGATCAGTAGTGGCAAGCAGAAACTTAACGTGAGGGGGCGGCTCTTCCAGCGTTTTCAATAGCGCGTTAAAACTGCTGGTTGAAAGCATGTGCACCTCATCAATCAGGTACACCTTGTAACGCCCCTGGGTGGGCGCATACTGCACGTTATCCAGTAATTCGCGGGTATCTTCTACCTTGGTGCGCGACGCCGCATCGACTTCGATCAAGTCGACAAAACGCCCTTCATCAATGGCTACGCAGCTATCGCACTGACCACACGGTGTTGAGGTAATGCCCTCATCGCCGCGCCCGTTAGCTGTGCAGTTCAAGCATTTGGCCAATATGCGGGCAAGCGTGGTTTTACCGACACCGCGGGTGCCGGTAAATAAATAGGCGTGGTGAAGACGCCCCTGGTCAAGCGCATTGACCAAGGCGCGCTGAACATGGGCCTGACCCACGAGTTCGTGGAATGTACGTGGTCGCCACTTGCGGGCCAGAACCTGATAGCTCATTGAGCAATACTTCCTTCGGCGGGCTGTCCTGATGATGCATCTTTCAATAACAGCAGGTGCCACAATGCGTGATAAAACGCCATTCTAGCGGCTACGCCGCAGCCCGCCAACCGCCCGAGCGGGGAACTCGGGCGTTATCGTTAGGCGTTATCTGCACCATCTTCCGCACCTGCCCGCTGGGCAGCTTCTTTAACCAGCTTTTCGAGCTCGCCGTTTTGATGCATTTCCACGACGATATCGCAGCCACCGACCAGCTCACCTTCAACCCACAGCTGCGGGAAAGTAGGCCAATTGGCGATTTTAGGCAGCTCAGCACGGATATCCGGGTTATCCAAAATATTAACGAACGCAAAGCGCTCACCGCAGTTCATCAAGGCCTGGACCGTCTGGGCTGAGAAGCCACACTGCGGCAGCTGAGGCGAGCCTTTCATGTAAAGCAAAATGGGATTTTCGCTAATTTGACGCTGAATATTTTCGGCTGTTGTGCTCATAAAAGTACTCCTTAAGTAAAGAACTAGCGCAACGAAGGTCAGTATACGCACGAAATAAACCGTAGATCACCCAGGCGCCTGACGCCTGCCTTAATACCTGAGTACGGTGCTCGGCCTTCATCTTTGGAGGCCATTCTACGCGTGCCGTTCGCGTTGCGCATCCCCCGCCGCCTCGCTAGGATGGTGTTTTTACGCGGAGAGAAGCAATCATGGCGACACGCCATTTCCTTACCCTGCTGGATTTGACGCCTGATGAACTGAGTTATTTGATTCAGCGTGCCATTAAAATCAAAACAGATCTTAAAGCCAACGGGCCGGAGTATGCGCCGCTGGCGAACCGAACGCTGGCGATGATCTTTGAAAAATCGTCGACACGTACACGTGTATCGTTTGAAACCGGCATGGCGCAATTTGGCGGGCACGCGCTGTTCTTATCTCCGCGCGACACTCAGTTAGGGCGCGGCGAGCCAATCGAAGACACCGCTCGCGTGCTTTCTGAGATGGTCGATGCCGTTATGATCCGCACCTTCTCTCATGCAGGCCTTGAAACCTACGCCAGCGCCAGCAGCGTTCCCGTCATTAACGCGTTAAGCGATGACTATCACCCCTGCCAGCTACTGGCCGACGTGATGACCTGGACCGAGCTACGCGGAAGCGTTAAGGGCCGCACCGCCGTCTGGATTGGCGACGGTAACAACATGTGTCACTCGTGGATTAACGCGGCGCGCCAGTTTGACTTCCATCTGCGCATTTGCTGCCCGAAAGGCTACGAACCACGCGCCGACATCATGGAGGCCGCTGGGGATCACGTCACACTAATGCACGACCCGCAGGCAGCCGTTCAGGGCGTAGACCTGGTGACCACCGATGTTTGGGCGTCCATGGGTCAAGAGGAAGAGCAGGCCAAGCGTGAAGCGGATTTTGCCGGTTTCCAGGTCACAGAAACCATGCTGGATCAGGCGCAAAGCGATGTACTGTTCTTGCACTGCCTACCTGCACACCGTGGCGAAGAGATCAGCCATACGCTGCTTGATGACCCCCGCGCCGTGGTATGGCAAGAAGCTGGAAACCGCTTACACGCGCAAAAGGCGTTAATCGAGTTTTTACTGCTTGGCCAGATTAGCGAATAAACCCGCATCAATAGCCACCAAAGAACCCTGTTTGGTGGCTATTGATATTGATGTTTTGCATCAGATGGCGAGTTTTAGGCAACCATCACCCAAGAGCCATTGATACACACATACGAAAAAGCCTCGCTATGAATAGCGAGGCTTTTTCGATTAATTCTGGTGGAGCCTAGCGGGATCGAACCGCTGACCTCAACACTGCCAGTGTTGCGCTCTCCCAGCTGAGCTAAGGCCCCAATGCCATCGCCCTTACGGACTAAGCGAGGCGCATGCTATTATGAAACCGGACCAAGGTCAAGAAACCATTCAAATACGCGTTTGCTAATTCTACTTTATAGTCAGCTGTGGCACTCTATGGGTCAGCGTCAGAGGCTACCTTCTGAGCCCACTATGTTTCCACGCAGGAGCCAGCCCCCTTGATCAACGTTCTAATCGCCGATGATCATCATCTGGTAAGAACCAGTATTGCTCATCTGCTAAATGAAGAGAGCGATATCAAAATTGTCGGTGAGGTCGACGATGGCGAAAGCGCAGTCACCCAGTGCCGTCATTTAAAACCGGACATTGTCCTGATGGACATACGCATGCCGGGGATAGGCGGGCTGGAAGCAACGCGCCGCATCCATCGTACGATGGAAGATATCAAGGTACTGATCTTAACGGCGCACATGGAAGACAGTGTACTACGCCGCATGTTGGAGGCTGGCGCATCCGGGTTTTTAAGCAAGGGCGCCGGCGCAACAGAAATGACCGATGCGATCCGCCAGGTATTTCATGGTCGTCGCTACGTCAGCCAAGAGATAGCCCAGCGCTTGGCCTTGTCTCACTTTACTAACGAAGACAACCCGTTTAGCCATCTCTCCCATCGCGAGCTACAAATTGCATTAATGATCGTCAACTGTCAGCGCGTTCAGGATATTTCTGACCGTTTGCATTTGAGTCCCAAAACCGTGAATACATACCGCTATCGGCTATTTGATAAACTTCAGGTGGCCACCGATGTCGAACTGACACACCTGGCACTACGTCATGGGCTAGTGGATGGCTTTGACGCCAGTCAGGGATAAACCTAACATCCTTAGCCACTCCTCGGCGTTCGATACGGTGCAATGACATTTAATGCAAAACAGTTTTTAAGCTCGGTAAGCACCTCCCCCGGCGTTTACCGTATGCTTGATGAACACAGCGATACGCTCTATGTAGGCAAAGCGAAACGCTTAAAAGCCCGTCTTGCCAGCTATTTTCGTGGCCAGTTGAACACTAAAACGCAGGCGATGGTGGCACGGATTGCGGATATTCAAATCACCGTAACCCGCAGCGAAACCGAGGCACTGCTACTTGAGCAAACCCTGATCAAGGAGCTTCGCCCGCCCTACAATATTTTATTACGGGATGATAAGTCCTACCCGTTTATCTTCGTCACCGACCGCCACAACTATCCCAGACTTGAATATAAACGCGCACGTCAACGGCGTGATGACGGCCGCTACTTGGGCCCCTACCCCAGCAGCGGCGCGGTACGCGAAAGCCTGTCACTCATGCAGAAAATCTTCCGCATTCGCAACTGCGAAGACAGTGTTTTTGCCCATCGTTCTCGTCCGTGCCTACAGCATCAAATCCAGCGCTGCAGCGCTCCTTGCGTAGACTACATTGCAGAAGAGGATTACCGCCGCGACGTTGAACACGCCGTTATGTGTCTGGAAGGCAAAAGTGAGCACGTAACCCAAGCGCTGACCGAGGCGATGGAAGCCGCCAGCCAAGACCTGGATTTTGAGGAGGCTGCCCGCTTCCGTGACCAGATACAGCAATTACGCCAGCTACAGCAGCGCCAGTTTGTCGATAACCAGAACGGCGATGCCGATATTTTCGCGCTCGCCCAACGGCCAGGCGCGCTAGGCGTTTCGGTGTTAAGCGTTCGCGATGGACGCATGCTCGGCGCCCGCCACCATGCGCCCAAAAACGGTCTGGACCTTTCCCCAGAAGCCCTACTGACCGAGGTGGTAAGCCAGTACTATTTTGGCCAACCGCATAACGTGCCCAGTGAAGTCATTACCAGTCATGTGCTGGATGACAGCGACCTGATTGCCGAGGCGCTCACACAGCAAGCGGGCAAGCGTATTCGTGTGACAAGCCAGGTACGCGGGCATCGCGCCCAGTGGCAGCAGTTGGCGATGACCAATGCTGAGCAGCAGTTAGCGTCTCAATTGGCGAACCATACGCAGCTCACCCAACGCTTTGCAGCGCTTCAGAAAGCGCTGGGCCTTGAATCCATGCCCGAACGGCTTGAGTGTTTCGATATCAGCCATAGCCAGGGTGAAGCCACCGTGGCCTCCTGCGTGGTCTTTGACCATCAAGGACCGCGCAAGAGCGACTATCGCCATTTCCGCATAGAAGGCGTGGCGGCGGGCGATGATTACGCCGCCATGCAGCAAGCGCTGACGCGGAGGCTGAAACGCGTAGAAAGCGGCGAAGCCATCGCTCCGGATATTTTGATTGTCGATGGCGGCAAAGGTCAGCTTAATATGGCCCGCGAGGTGCTCAACCAACTCGGCATTACCACGATCATTTTGCTAGGCGTTGCCAAAGGCACCACACGCAAAGCCGGGCTTGAGACACTCTTTTTGGAAACATCGGATAACCCACTTCCCTTGGACCCCGCTTCCCCTGCCCTGCACTTGATTCAGCATATTCGGGATGAATCGCACCGTTTTGCAATTGCAGGCCACCGAGCCCAGCGCGACAAGGCCAGGCGCACTTCTACGCTGCAAGACATTCCCGGCATTGGCCCTAAACGGCGCCGTGAGTTGTTACGTTTTTTTGGCGGATTGCAAGGTGTGCAGAAAGCGAGCCGCGCCGAGCTGGCAAGAGTCCCAGGCATTAGTGCCGCACTTGCAGAGAGTATTTATTTGGCCCTGAATGGATAAACCACCATTGGGCATAGATGCTAGTCGCTAAGGCGGATAGAATAGCCTTTACTACATTTCGAATTTAATGACTCTCCGGTAAGGATCGCCAGTCGCGATGAATATACCCAACGTACTTACACTGGCAAGAGTTGCCTTTATTCCCTTGCTCGTTGTGCTGTTCTACTTGCCTTTTAACTGGAGCATGCCGCTGGCGGCTGGCCTTTTTGCGCTAGCCTCGATGACCGATTGGCTAGATGGCTATTTGGCCCGCCGCTGGAATCAGTCAACACCCTTTGGCGCTTTCTTAGACCCAGTGGCCGACAAACTAATGGTCGTTGTGGCACTCGCGCTGCTGATTGAGCGCTACGATACACTCATTCTGACCTTGCCTGCGCTTGTCATTATTGGCCGTGAAATTGTGATATCGGCCCTACGCGAATGGATGGCAGAAATGGGCAAGCGGGGCCTGGTCGCGGTTTCCTGGATAGGCAAGCTTAAAACCACGCTCCAGATGGTGGCCCTGCTGATCCTTTTGGCGCTGCCTCCCACACATGAGATCGCCCTACTGGGTGTGGTAGTGCTGTACGTCGCTGCGGCCTTAACGCTTTGGTCCATGATCCAATATTTAAAGGCTGCCTGGCCGCACCTTAGCCGCTCCATGTAAGCAGTTGATTCCTCGAAGGGGATGTTTGCATCATTGATGATTGACAACCGCTCAACGATGCGTATAATTCGCCCTCGAGTCGAGCGGGAATAGCTCAGTGGTAGAGCATCGCCTTGCCAAGGCGAGGGTCGAGAGTTCGAATCTCTTTTCCCGCTCCAACTTGGATTGTGCGGCAAGCAGGTTAGGTCGAGAGCTGGAACGCCAGCCCGGTCGAATCTCTTTTCCCGCTCCATCGACTCTTTAGGCTGGATGGCAGAGTGGTTATGCAGCGGACTGCAACTCCGTGTACGCCGGTTCGATTCCGACTCCAGCCTCCACTTTTGTGTTAAGTGCAACGATACACCAATTGCACTGCCCGGATGGCGAAATTGGTAGACGCAAGAGACTTAAAATCTCTCGGAGGTAACTCCGTGCCGGTTCAAGTCCGGCTCCGGGCACCATTGCTTTTATCTCCCCTTATGACTTTATTATCTGCGAGATCATTTTGATCGACGCGGATTTTTTTGCGTCTATACATCGTCAACGACTAATAACTACGCTATGCGCTTACCTTTTATGCGCCATAGCGCCAGATAGCAAAAACAAGGAGCGGGCCGCATGAGCACGCCAACAACGGATGTATTAATTATTGGCGGCGGCGTTGCCGGGTTAACCCTCGCCCTGGACATTGCCGACCACCTGTCGGTGACACTGGTAAATCCAGCCCACAATGATAAAGGCGCCAGCCGATGGGCCCAGGGTGGCATTGCAGCGGTGCTCTCCCCCGAAGACAACCTGGAAGCGCATATTCGTGACACACTTGTAGCCGGTGACGGGTTATGTGATGAGCAGGCTGTACGTTTTACCGTTACACACGGCCCGGCGGCCATCCAATGGTTAATTGATCGAGGGGTACACTTTACCCCGGACCCCGCCCCTGACGCTTGCTATCCGTATCACCTGACCCGTGAAGGCGGCCATAACGCCCGGCGTATTATTCATGCTGACGACGCCACGGGACGCGCCGTTGTAGATACCCTGCAAGACAAAGTCGCCGCGCATGCCAATATTACCCTGCGCCGCGATATCACTATTTTAGGGTTACTCCAAAACTGCCACGGGCACTGCACAGGTGCCTATGGCATCGATACAGAGCGACAACGGCAAACACTCACCGCGACTTACACCACGCTAGCCACCGGGGGCGCTAGCGGCCTTTATCGCCACACCACAACCCCTACCCCCGGTAGCGGCGAAGGCATGATGATGGCTGCGGAGCTTGGCGCGCGATTAATGAACCTGGAGTTCCAGCAGTTTCACCCGACCAGCCTGTATGATCCTGACGGCCCCGCGTTTTTAATTAGCGAAGCGGTACGTGGCGAAGGTGGTTACTTGCTCAATGAAGCCGGTGAGCGGTTTATGCCAGCCATTGATCCTCGCGCAGAACTTGCTCCCAGGGACGTTGTTGCGCGAGCCATCGATGCTCAAATTCAGCAAGGCACCCAAGGGCACGTATGGCTGGATATCCGCCACCTTGGTGAAAAAGCTATTCACCACCACTTCCCAACCATTTTGGCACACTGCGCCTCGCGCGGGATTGATATTACCCAGCACCCCATCCCCGTCGTCCCCGCCGCCCACTATAGCTGCGGGGGCATTGCCACCGATCATCAGGGCGCGACAGGCATACCGGGGCTTTATGCAGTCGGTGAAGCTGCCTGTACCGGCCTACATGGTGCCAACCGCATGGCCAGCAACTCACTATTGGAGTGCCTGGTGTATGCGCGTAGCTGTGCAAGCGCACTTCGAGAACAACATCTCAACGAATGGCACGCGCCGCCCATTACGCCCCTACCACCGTCCGCCCGGTTATTAAGCGTTGAAGAGCAGGACCTACTGACTCAATGGCGCCACGAGCTACGAACCACGATGAGCCAACAGGTGTCGATTGTACGCAGCAACTCAGGATTGGCTGCCGCCCATGAGCAGTTGGCGTTATTGGATAAGCGTTTGGAACGCTTAGGAGCCGGCCAGTTTCAACCTGAGTACATGCAGTTACGTCAAGCAATCAGGCTGGCTCAGCTAACCGTTATCGCCGCATTGAAACGGCATGAATCACGCGGGTTACATTACTCTATGGATTGGCCGTCTCACCTTCCCGCCCCTGCGATTTCTTGTTTAACGCTAGCGGATTTAATGCCCGGCACGGTGGTATAAGCGGCGCAACAAACGGTGATGATGACGAGAGAAACTATCGGGCCACAGCCAGAGCCGCTGTGGCCCCACCCACAAGCCCACCAACCAAGGCCCCAGGTAATCACAGCGAACCACCACTTCATCGCTCAGCTCTCCATAGGGCTTTCGCCAACGGCCATAAATAGCCGTATCACGCTTGCTTAGATAAAGTACGCCATGGACTTGCCTATGGAGAGTACGCCACAGCAAAAGACTGATGACAAAGGTAATGCCGCTGCCTACCCAAAGCCCCAATACCCAGTAGCTCAACGAACAGAGCCCCATCGCCAAACCCGAGTGAAGCAGGCCTGCCGTTTTAGAGGGTACGATAGGCAGAATTATCGGTGTTTTCTGCATGCTCAACGATCATTTTCACCATATGCTTTAACGCTGGGTCTTCAGGCCATTCACGGTGCATGAGCCAAACAAACAAGTCCTGGTCTTCTTCTTCAATTAGGCGCTGATAAGTCAACTGCTCCTCTTCGCTAAGTGTGTCAAAGCGTTTTTCTAAAAACGGGATCAGCAACAGATCAAGCTCCCACATACCGCGACGCGAATGCCAGTAGAGTCGCTTACGTAGCACGGCTGCTGGGGATGTATCGTCGTTCAAGGTCAGCCTCTTTCATTGGTAAAAATGAAGCGTCAGTATACCTAAGCTAAAGGGTCGCGCCAGCGCCAAGCTTCGCCTATGCTGTTATTCAGTCTAGTACCTTGTTTTATCTGAATTGTTTAATATCAATTTGCACAGTATGCTGAATTCGAGGTTATCAAGGTCAGCCGCTATTATTAACGGCAGCCTTCACCGTTTACAGGGAGCCAACCGATGACAAAATCTGAACTAATCGAACAAATCGCGATGCGTCAACCGGAGCTATCCGCCAAAGAAGTCGAGACGGCGGTACGTATTATACTGGATGATATGACGGACGCTCTTTCCAGCGGCGGTCGTGTAGAAATACGTGGCTTTGGCAGTTTCTCACTGCACTTCCGTGAGCCGCGTACTGGCCGCAACCCCAAAACGGGCGACCCGGTCGAGCTGGACGGTAAATATGTACCGCACTTTAAGCCCGGCAAAGAGCTGCGCGAACAGGTAGATGCCAGCCGTGCGCTGGGTTACTAACACAGAGCCCGAAGCCGCCATACTTTGATAATCTGTGACTGTGGGATGACGTCGCGCCAAGACTCATACACAATAGGGTCATACTGCGAACGTCACTGACTAGGAAACTCTCATGCGTTGGATTAAAGGGCTGATTCTCGCCATTATTTTGCTGGTTGTTCTACTGGTAGGCATCTTGTTTGCCGTCAACAATCAGCAAACCATTGCCTTGAATCTGATCTGGGTTGAACTCCCCCCCATCACACTCTCGGTATGGCTGCTGGCGACATTAACGTTTGGCGTCATACTCGGCATGCTCGCAATGATGGGGGTATACGTACGGTTGAAAGCACGTCTTGCACGCAGCGAGCGCCATAACAAACAGCAGCGCAAAGAGCTTGATCGTTTACGCACCCAGGAGTTTAAGGAACTAGCGTAAATGCATGATGTCATGCTGCTAGGGCTACTATTGGTAGCGATTGCCATAGGCTTCGGGCTAGGCATTCGATACGCTGCCCAGCGCCACCGGCGAGCGCCAACAGCGCCGCCTTCTCAACTGTCGCGCGAATATTTCGTTGGGTTAAATTACCTGCTGAATGAGCAACCCGATGAAGCCATTAACACGTTTATCAGTGCACTTGATGTTAATAGCGATACGGTAGATACCCATATCGCGCTGGGTAAGCTCTTTCGCACGCGTGGCGAGGCAGACAAAGCCGTCAGTATTCACCAAAACCTGCTTGCACGCCCGGCCCTATCGCATGGCACCAACGAACGCATCCAGCTTGAGCTTGCGCGCGATTTTATAGCGCTAGGTGTTCATGACCGTGCCCAGAGACTGCTGCACTCGCTGCTTGAGCAATCCACCGACGATGATCGCCGCTATGCGGCCAAGCAGCTACTGGTGGATCTTCTGGAGCGCGAAAAGGAGTGGCAAACCGCTTTAGAGGTAATCCAACCCCTGCTAAAGCAGCACCCAGGTATGCGACGCCCAGCGTCACACTGGCTATGCGAGCTGGCCATAGAAGAGATCCAACAGTCCAGCCGTGCGCTCGCGAAAAAGCATCTAAAAAAAGCCTTACTGCTGGATGAACGTTGCATTCGCGCCACACTACTGTTGGCGGATCTTGAGATGGATAACGGCCACTATGGCCGCGCGATAGAACGCCTTGACCATATTCCTGAGCAGGATGCCGCGCATATCCCAACCATGCTGCCAACCCTTCAGCGGGCCTATGCGCGTAACGACGATATAGCAGGTCTGGAGAAACACTTATACCGTCTACTGGGCCAGGCACCTTACACCAGCGTTATCGTGATGCTCGGCGAGCTTATTCACCAGCGGGATGGCGTGGATACCGCCATTGAGTTAACCGGAAACTGGCTACGTGATGCGCCGAGCCTTGGCGGGTTGGACTATCTGCTGGATCTGTATGTCGAAAGCCAGAAGCTAAGTGGAAGAACGGCGCCGGACACTCGCTTATCACTGCTGAAATACCACACGGATGCGCTTTTAAAAGATCGTCCACGCCATCAATGCAGACGCTGTGGTTTTACGAGTGATGCCCTTGCCTGGCAGTGCCCCAGCTGCCGCCGCTGGGGCACTACCAAGCCGATTACCGGTGTAGAGGGCGAGTAAACAAACCCGCACACATATCGTGCTACTGAAGCTCTGCTTCGATAGCCGCCAGCGCCGCCATGGGGTCAGACGCCTGAGTAACAGGCCGCCCTATCACCAAATGTGTACTCCCTGCCTGCATCGCTTCGCTCGGCGTCATAATACGCTGCTGATCGTTAACGGCGGCAAAACTCGGCCGAATACCGGGCGTTACTTTTAAAAACGACTCACCACACACAACCTTTAAATGTGCCGCCTCTTGGGCTGAGCATACAACGCCGTGCAGGCCGCTTTGTTGGGTCAACAGCGCCAAGCGCTCCACCTGTTCGGCGGGTGAAACGTTTAAACCCACTTCGCACAGGTCGCTTTCCTGGAGGCTGGTTAATACGGTAACAGCGATAAGGTGCGTGTCTAAACCTTGACTAACCAAACGCTCGGCGGCTGCCTCCATCATCTTGCGGCCACCGCTGGCGTGCACATTCACCATCCAGACGCCTTGCTCTGCTGCGGCCTGAACAGCCCCCGCCACCGTATTGGGAATATCATGAAACTTGAGGTCAAGGAACACGTCGAACCCGCGCCCATGCAGCGCTTCAAGGATAGCCGGGCCGCTGCGGGTATAAAGCTCTTTACCTACTTTTAAACGACACCGGGTGGGGTCTAGCTGGTCCGCCATGCACAAGGCGGCGTCAAGTGACGGGTAATCAAGCGCGATAATCAACGGGGATTCAGACACAACACTACTCCATACGCATTTTTAAGCATTATATCAGTCCAACACGACCCGCTTGTAAGCTATTTGCTAACCAGTACAAGCGAAAATCCTACAAACAGTGTCCTACATCACTGACAACAATAGGATAGCGAACGCGTTAAGTTAGTTAAGGCACCCGTTAGCACAGTGCCTGGTTATGCTACTTTTCTTTATCGACAAGAAGGAACAATACGCGTAATGAACATGACATTAAAAAGCTTGTTTGCCGCCCTGTTACTTAGTTTAAGTCTGGGATTATCCAGTAGCGCACTGGCTCAAGCCGTCGCGCCTATCAATGTTAATACCGCCAACGCCGAGCTGTTGAGCGAGCTTCCCGGCATTGGACCAAGCCGCGCTACCGCCATTATCGAAGAGCGTGATACCAAGGGAGAATTTGCAAGTATTGATGATTTAACGCGCGTCAGCGGCATCGGCGCAGCAACCGTAGATCGCATGCGCGACCAAATCGTACTCGAAGACTAAGCCCTGCAGTAAGCCCTGCAACATAGCAGGATTACTACTGCCCGGCGGCAGCACAGCAGCTGTTTGCCGGGCAAGTGTTTATCACATACCCAACATTGAAAAGCTCACCTAACGACTCCTCTCTCTTTCGCATTACTGCCCGTGACCTCGTGACTAGGCAAACTTTTAAATCATCCAAAGTGACATGAATTGATCCACCGGCATTGCTTCAAGCGTCGCTTGATTGCCGCAGAGCTGGCTAATCTTTTCGCAGCGAAATGCAGGGAAACGGGTGGCGAGATGGCGCTCAAACTTATCGACCAATAGCGGCATTCCCTCTTCTCGACGTCGCTGATGGCCTATCGGATACTCCACTGCAACTTTGTCTGTTGCACTACCATCACGGAAAAAGACCTGTACCGCATTCGCTATAGAGCGCTTCTGCGGGTCGTGGTAATCCGCTGAATAATCACTATTCTCCTCGACCACCATTTTGTCGCGCAGTACATCAATTAGCGGATGAGCCGCATGAAAGCTGTCTTCATAGTGCTCGGCGGTAAGCGAGCCAAAGATAAGCGGCACGGCCGTCATGTATTGCAGGCAGTGATCGCGGTCAGCGGGGTTAGCCAACGCTCCGGTTTTGGAAATTATCCGAATCGCTGAATCATGTGTGGTAATCACAATGCGCTCAATATCAGCCAAGCGCTCTTTTACCTGAGCGTGCAGAAGTACGGCCGCTTCGCAGGCGGTTTGGGCATGGAACTCCGCCGGGAAAGCAATTTTGAATAAAATGTTTTCCATAACATAGCACCCAAACTCACGCTGAAAACGCAGGCGCCGCTCTGCTTCAGGTTTAAGGCTCAGGTCTTTATTACTATGGCTAAAGGACACATCGTAAAACCCCCATTGCGGTGCGCTAAGCGCGCTGGGAATGCCCATCTCACCGCGTAATGCCATATCCGCCAGACGAACGCCTCGGGAAGTGGCATCGCCAGCCGCCCAGCTTTTGCGCGACCCGGCATTGGGCGCATGTCGGTAGGTGCGCAAGCTCTGGCCGTCTACCCACGCATGGGAAAGCGCAGCCAGCAACTGCTCGCGCGTAGCACCCATTAGCTTGGCAACCACCGCCGTCGAAGCCACTTTCACCAACAGCACATGATCCAGCCCCACCCGGTTGAAGCTGTTTTCCAGGGCCAGCACTCCCTGAATTTCATGCGCCATGACCATGGCGTTCAACACATCACGCATCGTCAGAGGCGCATCCCCTTGGGCAACCCGCTTTTGCGACAGATGATCAGCAACCGCCAAAATACCACCCAGGTTGTCAGAAGGATGCCCCCACTCGGCGGCAAGCCAGGTATCGTTATAATCCAGCCAGCGGACAGTTGCGCCGATATCCCAGGCCGCTTTTACCGGGTCAAGGCGTAGCGAAGTGCCCGGCACACGCGCCCCAAATGGCACCTGGGTGCCTTCTACCAGCGGGCCAAGATGCTTGGTGCACTCTGGAAAACGCAGCGCCAGAAGCCCACAGCCCAACGTATCCATTAAGCAGTAACGAGCCGTAGACAGTGCCGCCGACGAGGGAGTATCAAAGCTCAGCACATAATCAGCGATTAGCTGTAGCTCATCATCGTATTCTGGCCGCTCGTTTATCTCCGCTGTGACATTCATGGGGTCGCCTCCCGATCAATGCAGTGAGTTAAAAGCTGTCGCCCGGTACGCGTACCGCACCTTCCATTAGCACGCGCGCGCTGCGGCTCATAATGGCCTGATCAATCTGCCAGTGCCCGTCAACCAGATTGGCCTCTGCGCCAACGCGCAAACTGCCCGACGGGTGGCCAAACGTAACGGACTGACGCTTTCCGCCCCCGGCCGCCAAATTAACCAGCGTACCGTCTATCGCAGCGGCAGCAGCAATTGCCACGGCGGCAGTGCCCATCATGGCGTGATGCAATTTACCCATGGAAAGCGCCCGCACCACCAGATCGATATCACCAGCGTTAACGGTCTGACCGCTCGAGGAAACATAATCAGCTGGCGGCCCAACAAACGCTACCTTGGGCGTATGTTGGCGGCTCGCTGCCTCACTGACATCCCCTATCAACCCCATACGTACAGCGCCATGGGCGCGGATAGTCTCAAACATGCTTAATGCTTTACCGTCGCCATTGATGGCGTTTTGCAGCTCGGTACCGCGGTAACCAATATCAGCGGCATTAATAAACACCGTGGGGATACCTGCATTGATAAGGGTAGCTTTCAGAATACCCACACCCGGCACATTCAGGTCATCCACCAGGTTGCCGGTGGGAAAAATCGCCCCCTCGCCGTCAGCCGGGTCCATAAAAGCCACGGGAATCTCGGCGGCGGGAAAGGTCACGCCATCCAACTCGAAATCGCCGGTCTCCTGAACCTCCCCATTCACGATGGGCACCTGCGATACGATGGTTTTCTGGATATTGACCTGCCAGATTCTCACCTCGACCACACCGTTTTCAGGCAGACGTGCCGGATCAACCAGCCCATTCGCTATGGCAAACGGGCCTACCGCCGCCGAAAGATTGCCGCAGTTGCCGCTCCAATCCACGTAGGGCTTATCGATGGATACCTGGCCAAACACATAGTCCACATCGTGATCAGGCGAATGGCTTTTGGAAAGAATGACCGTTTTACTGGTGCTTGAGGTCGCGCCGCCCATACCGTCAATCTGTTTTTCGTACGGGTCGGGGCTTCCAATCACACGCAGCAGCAGCTTGTCACGCGCCTCTCCCGGCACCTGAGCAGCCTGGGGTAAATCGCTTAATTTAAAAAACACGCCTTTGCTGGTGCCGCCACGCATATAGGTGGCGGGGATTTTTATTTGCGGCACATGGCGGGCGTTGGCGACATCAGTCATCTTGTTCACTCCGAAAAATAACCCGGCACTTAAGCAGCCGTTGACTCGAGGAAGTCCTGGGCAAAGCGCTGCAGCACACCACCGGCGGCGTAAATTGATACTTCCTCGGCGGTATCCAGGCGGCATTTGACCGCTACGCGCTCGCTGCCCCCGTTTTGACGATGGATCACCAGCGTAAGCATCGCGCCTGGCGATACAGCCCCTTCAACATCAAAGGTTTCGGTGCCATCCAGGCCTAATGTCGTGCGCGTGGTTCCCGGCTCAAACTCTAGCGGCATTACGCCCATACCAATCAGGTTTGTGCGATGAATACGCTCAAACCCTTCAGCAGCAATGGCTTCCACACCAGCAAGCGCCACGCCTTTGGCAGCCCAGTCTCTTGATGAGCCTTGGCCATAATCGGCGCCAGCAATAATGATCAGCGGCTGCTTACGCGCCATGTAGGTTTCGATAGCTTCCCACATGCGGGTCACTTCCCCTTCAGGTTCGACCCGCGCCAGCGATCCCTGAACGACATTGCCTTCTTCATCGCGGACCATTTCGTTAAACAGCTTGGGATTGGCAAAGGTAGCGCGCTGGGCGGTGAGGTGATCACCGCGATGAGTCGCATAGGAGTTGAAGTCCTCCTCCGGCAGGCCCATTTTCGCCAGGTACTCACCCGCCGCGCTGTTAAGCTGAATGGCGTTGGAAGGCGATAGGTGATCGGTGGTGATATTGTCCGGCAAGATGGCCAGCGGGCGCATGCCTTTCAAGGTACGCTCTTTCGCCATATTGCCCTCCCAGTAAGGTGGGCGACGAATGTAGGTACTCTGGGGGCGCCAGTCGTATAGCGGGTTAACCTGGGCACGTGCGCTTTTATCAATATCAAACATGGGGATATAGGTCTGGCGGAACTGCTCGGGCTTCACAGAGGATTTCACAATAGCGTCGATCTCTTCATCCGCTGGCCAGATATCCTTCAAGGTAACGGGAGTCCCCGCCTGGTCGATCCCCAGCACGTCTTTTTCAATATCAAAGCGAATAGTGCCTGCAATGGCGTAAGCAACCACTAATGGCGGCGAGGCCAAAAAGGCCTGCTGGGCGTAGGGGTGAATCCGCCCATCAAAGTTGCGGTTACCGGAAAGCACTGCCGTGGCGTAAAGGTCCCGGTCGATAATTTCCTGCTGAATAACAGGGTCAAGCGCACCCGACATGCCGTTACAGGTGGTGCACGCATAAGCCACCACGCCAAAACCCAGATCCTCCAGCTCATTCATCAAGTCGGCTTCTTCCAGGTACATCTTGACCGTTTTTGAACCAGGCGCCAGAGATGACTTTACCCAGGGTTTACGCAACAAGCCGAGCCGGTTGGCGTTGCGCGCAATTAACCCAGCCGCCACCATATTACGCGGGTTGGACGTATTGGTGCAGCTGGTGATAGCGGCGATAATAACGGCGCCATCAGGCATTTTGCCCGCTTTCTCTTCTTCGCGTGCTGCATCAAGCCCTACCGCAATACCGCGCTGAACAAGCTCGGAAGTGGGCAGGTGCGCATGCGGGTTGGAAGGCCCTGCCAACGTCCGCGAAACCGATGAAAGATCAAAGCTCAGCACCCGCTCGTACTCAACCTGTGTCAGGCTGTCCGCCCAAAGGCCGGTGTGCTTGGCATAGGTTTCTACCAGCGCCACCTGTTCATCTTCACGACCGGTGAGCTTCAAATAATCGATGGTTTGGCTATCGATATAGAACATCGCCGCCGTCGCACCGTACTCGGGCGTCATGTTTGAAATCGTGGCGCGATCGCCGACCGTCAGCGCATCGGCGCCCTCGCCATAAAATTCCAGATAGGCACCGACCACGCGCTCTTTACGCAGAAACTCGGTGATCGCCAGCACCATATCGGTGCCCGTGATTCCTGGCTGCAGCTTACCGGTCAGCTCTACCCCGACGATATCGGGCAAGCGCATCATGGAAGCGCGACCAAGCATGACGCTCTCAGCTTCCAGGCCACCCACGCCGACTGAAATAACCCCGAGCGCGTCCACCATGGGGGTATGGCTATCGGTGCCCACGCAGGTATCAGGATAAGCAATGCCGTCCCGGTTCTGCACTACCGGCGACATTTTCTCCAGATTGATCTGGTGCATGATGCCGTTGCCAGGCGGGATAACATCAACGTTTTCAAAAGCCGTTTTGGTCCAGTTGATAAAGTGGAAGCGGTCATCGTTGCGCCGGTCTTCAATGGCGCGATTTTTTTCAAAAGCCCCCTCTTCAAAACCCGGATGCTCTACCGCCAACGAGTGGTCAACAATCAGTTGGGTGGGGACAACGGGATTGACCTTGGCCGGGTCACCGCCCTTCTCAGCGATGGCATCGCGCAGCCCGGCCAAATCAACCAGCGCCGTCTGGCCTAGAATATCGTGGCATACCACCCGCGCAGGATACCAAGGGAAGTCCAGGTCGCGTCGGCGTTCAATGAGCTGCTTAAGGGCATCGGTGAGAAGCTCAGGATCACAGCGGCGTACCAATTGCTCTGCCAGCACGCGTGATGTGTAAGGGAGCGTGGCGTAGGCTCCTGGCTGAATATCCTCAACGGCTTGGCGCGCATTAAAGTAATCAAGGCTGGTGCCTGGCAGTGGTTGACGATATTGGCTATTCATAGCAAGCAAACTCATGAAAAGGGAGCTAAAAAAACGCCCGGCAAGCAAGCTGCCGGGCCGCACGCTGATTAATCACGCGCCTCAATGGGAACCCATTCGCTTTTTTCAGGACCGATGTAGTCAGCGCTGGGGCGGATAATTCGATTGTTGGCGCGCTGTTCAAAGACATGTGCGGCCCACCCCGTTAGCCGGGACATGACAAAAATTGGTGTGAACAGCTTGGTGGGGATATCCATAAAGTGATAGGCGCTGGCATGGAAGAAGTCTGCGTTGCAGAACAGCTTTTTCTCACGCCACATCACTTCTTCGACCCTTTCAGATACGGGATAAAGCACCGTATCGCCTACGTCATCGGCAAGCTTTTTTGCCCACTGCTTGATGATCTCGTTGCGTGGATCAGACTCGCGATAAATCGCGTGGCCAAAGCCCATAATTTTATCTTTGCGCTCAAGCATGCCCATGATCTGACTTTCCGCTTCTTCCGGCGATTTCCAGTTTTCGATCATCGCCATGGCCGCTTCATTGGCACCGCCATGCAGCGGGCCACGCAGCGAACCGATGGCGCCGGTGACGCAAGAGTGCATATCAGAAAGCGTTGAGGCACACACCCGGGCGGTAAAGGTCGACGCATTAAACTCATGCTCGGCATATAAAATAAGCGATACGTTCATCACTCGCGCATGGAGCTCAGAGGCCGGCTCGCCACGCAGTAGATGCAAGAAGTGCCCGCCAACCGATGCAGCGTCGGTTTGGGTATCAATCCGCACTCCGTCATGAGAGTAGCGATACCAGTAGCAAATGATCGAAGGCAACACGGCCAGCAGCCGATCAGCGACGTCCTGCTGCTCGTCAAAACTCTCTTCGGTTTCCAGATTGCCCAGCATGGAGGTTCCAGTACGCATAACATCCATCGGGTGAGCATCTTTCGGAATTTGCTCAAGCACCGTTTTCAGCGCATCGGGCAACCCACGCAAGCCCTTTAATTTGCGGATGTAGTCGTCAAGCTCTGCCTGATTGGGCAATTTACCTTTCAAGAGCAGGTACGCTACTTCTTCAAATTTAGCCTTTTCAGCCAGCTCTTTGATATCAAAGCCACGGTACGTTAGGCCCGAGCCAGTCTTTCCAACAGTACACAAGGCGGTAGTTCCCGCACTTTGTCCACGCAGCCCTGCTCCCGCTAGCGGTTTATCAGCCATGACGAGTCTCCTGGTGTGCTTATCGTTGTACCTATCATTAATTGCAGATAACCGTGTTGTCGTGCGCACCTCATTGCGGCTCTTCGCCCTTTTCGGCGAATAATACATCCAGTTTCTGCTCGAAATCGTGATAGTTGAGGAAATCGTAGAGTTCATCGCGCGTCTGCATGGTGTTAACGACTTCTTTTTGATGGCCATTATCCAGAATGCTTTGATAGACATTCAGGGCAGCAGCGTTCATCGCTCGAAACGCAGAGAGCGGGTAAAGCACCATGCGACAACCAACCTCGCCAAGCTCGGCTTGAGTAAAGAGCGGCGTCGCACCAAACTCAGTGATATTGGCCAGAATCGGGGCATCCACTCGCTCGCAGAATGCCTGGTAATCAGAAAGGGTGTATACGGCTTCAGCAAAGATGGCATCCGCACCGGCTTCAACGCAGGCATTGGCGCGCTCAATAGCCGCGTCCAGGCCCTCTTTTTGAAAAGCATCGGTGCGTGCAATCAGATAAAAATCGGGATCTATTCGGGCATCGGCGGCCGCTTTAATGCGATCAACCATCTCAGCCTGGGAAACAATTGCCTTGTTGGGTCGATGACCACAACGTTTTTGCGCCACCTGGTCCTCCAGATGAACAGCGGCGACGCCAGCACGCTGCATCTCTTTCACTGTACGGGAAATATTGAACGCGCCGCCCCATCCGGTATCAATATCCACCAGCAACGGCAGGTCCGTTGCACCACAGATACGGCGCGCATCCTCGGCGACATCGTTCATGCTGGTCATCCCTAAATCAGGCAGGCCAAACGAGGCATTTGCCACCCCACCGCCGGAAAGGTAGATCGCCTGATGGCCGACACGTTCAGCCATCATCGCCGTATACGCGTTAATAGTGCCTAAAATGGCCAGTGGGCGCTGGGCGTCAAGGGCGGCTTTAAAACGGGCGCCTGGGGTGAGCGTTGACATTAGCGTGTCTCCTGAAGGGTAGTGGCCTGCCGTTCCTCGGCAGGCTCAGATGATTGCTGTTTAAGAATCGCGGCATAACGGTCGGCAACATTGGCACGCGAGGCACTGACGTGGCGGCGCATTAATAGCTCAGCAAGTTCGGCGTCACCTGATTCAATGGCGTCCACGATCCGGTGGTGCTCAACAAAGGCACGCTGCGGGCGCGTACCGCTGGCACTAAACTGCGTACGATAAAGGCGCACCAGGTAGTACAAGTCATTGCACAGCAGGCTCATTAGCATCTTGTTGTGGCTGCCTTGCACAATGCGGTAATGAAAGTCGAGATCGCCCTCACGCTGATAGTAAGCTTCACCGCGCTGTAAATCGGCCTGCCCTTCGTGCAGTGCCAGCACATCACGAAGGCCTTGTATTTCCTCTGCCGACATATGCTCCGCTGCTAGCCTTGCGGCCATGCTTTCCAACGCTTCGCGTACATCAAACAGCTCTATCAGCTCTTTCATAGAGAGCTTAACGACGCGTGCGCCGACGTGAGGTACGCGCTCAATCAAGCGATGAGACTCTAAACGCCGCATGGCTTCGCGAAGCGGACCACGAGAAATGCCGTACGTTTTTGAAAGCCCGGGCTCAGTGATTTTGCTGCCTGGCGCCAAGACGCCACGCACAATATCGCTTTGCAGTTGATGAAATACCCGCTCGGCTAGCGTGCGCACTTCAGGCGGCGCTATTTCAAGCGACGAATCAACAGAATAAGGGGCGCTAATGGATGAACTCATGGCGAATTGTCGACAATTAGGAAAGTGTTCAAACTTTAGCTGTGCGCCTTTCTAGCGTCAACCATAGAATACTGGCGATTTTATGCATCTTTGGTTGTAAGCAAAAAGTCTACCCCTCTCGCCAGTGTCAACAATCTCGCTAAAACCGTTTGAAGCACATCGATTACATTGCTGGTGTCGGCCTTCAACGCCCTCTAAAATGAGCAGCCTTTTACCGGCGAGGCGTTTGCTCCATGACCACGGCATTGTCGATATTTACGCTGCCCTATTCTTCTGACCCGTTAGCGCTGTTTGATTCGCTTCGCCAACGCCCAGGTGCAGTACTTTTGGATAGTGGCCGCCCCGTCGCTCAAGGGCGCTACGATATTCTGAGCAGCGACCCCTTAGCGACGCTGGAAGTGGACGCCACAGGCAAGTCAGAGCTTGCGAGTGAACAGCTCAATATAGCGGCTCTACCGCCAGGCGATTGCTTTGCTCAGCAGCAGTGGCTGTTAAATCAGCTACCGCTACAGGCTACAGAGGTTGATCAACACGCCTTACATAGTGAGCTGCCCTTTATGGGCGGGCTGATAGGCTACTGGGGCTATGACCTTGGGCGCTCACTGGCGACCCACCAACAACCTCAGGTGGCTCACCTACCTCAGGCGCGCCTGGGCCTTTATGACTGGTGCATCACCCTTGACCACGTAGCAAAGCGGGCGTGGCTGGTAGCCACCGCGCAGCGTCGAGAGCAGGTTCTAGAGTGGCTAGACCAGGCGCCGCCCAAACGCCCTCCTTTTGCCTTAACCGAACCCTTTCAAGCAGAGCTTAGCCAGAGCGATTACGCTGAACGCTTCAAAGCCGTTCAGCGCTATATTCTGGCGGGCGACTGTTATCAGATTAACCTCGCCCAGCGCTTTTCTGCTGCCTACCAGGGCGATGAATGGCAGGCCTATTTACGCTTACGCAACGCCACGCCCACACCGTTTTCAGGCTTCATGGCTTGGGGCCAACAGGCCGTCCTCTCTCTTTCACCCGAGCGGTTTATCAAAAGCAATAATGGCGCGGTTGAGGCTCGTCCTATAAAAGGCACCCGACCACGGGGCGCTACGGCTGATGAGGATCTTGCTCTGGCCAATGATCTAACCAGCAGCCTTAAAGATCGTGCTGAAAACGTCATGATCGTTGATTTACTGCGCAATGACCTGGGCCGTGTATGTAAGCCGGGCAGTATCAATGTGCCCCAACTCTGCAAGCTGGAAAGCTACCCTAATGTGCATCATCTGGTGAGCGTAGTGCGCGGACAGCTCGCGTCCGACGCCTCCCCTCTTGCCTTATTGGCGGCGGCCTTTCCCGGCGGGTCGATTACCGGTGCGCCCAAGGTTCGCGCCATGCAGATTATCGCCGAGCTTGAGCCGTGTCAGCGCAGCGTGTACTGCGGAAGCATGGGATACGTTGATATACGTGGCAGCATGGACACTTCTATTACTATTCGTACGTTAGCGGCGGATGCCGGGAGGCTTCACGTGTGGGGCGGCGGTGGGCTGGTTGCCGACTCAGCACTTGAGGAAGAGTACGTGGAGACACTGGATAAAATTCGCCATCTTATTAAGGCACTGGAATAACAGCCGCCGTATTTAAATCAAAAAGGAATATAAAAGCCAAACCAAACGGTATTGGGGGGAACGGCGGACAGTTTGATAGCCTAGCGGTATGGTTCATTAATATGACAAGGAGGCAGCATGTCCTCATCGCTAGATGCGATCAATCGTGATTTTTCCGAGAACGATTTTAGCAAGAACCCACAAGCACTTATTGAGTGGGCATTAACACAAGGTGAAAGGGCGATCTGTACGACGAACTTTCGCCCTTTTGAAGCCGTTATTCTGCACATGGTGACACAGGTACGTCCTGACATGCCGATTGTCTGGATGGACAGTGGCTATAACACCGAAGCCACTTATCAATTCGCCGACGAGCTAATAACGCGCTTGAATCTGAACATGGTCAGCTATATACCCAAGCGGACGCGCGCGCACCGTGAAGCGCTCGAAGGCCCCATGCCGGGCATTGATGACCCGCGCCATGCGGCCTTCACCCAAGAGGTCAAAATTGAGCCGTTTGAACGTGCATTAAGTGAGATGCGCCCTGACGTATGGTTTACAGCGCTTCGTGCAGAAGACACGCCCGAACGGGCCAAAATGCAGCCCGTCAGCCGTAACAGTGATGGGCTGGTTAAAGTGGCGCCGGTGTTGCATTGGAGTGCTAAAGAGATGTATCAATATTTACAGGCGCACGACCTGCCTAACAACTTCGATTACTTCGACCCCACCAAGGTGGAAGAAAAACGCGAGTGCGGCTTGCACCTACAGCATTAAGCCTTTCTCTGAAAACCTGTCATTGAAAAACCAGGTATTGAAAGACTTGGCTCCAGGTTAGGCCACAAGCCAAACGTACGACTCACGTTGTTAGCAGCTTGCCAGCGGTTTCGCTGGCATCATGCCCCCCCTAACAACGTGAGCGCTTAAAGCGTTAGTGTTTTCGTAGGTACTTCTAATCCGTACTTGTAATAAGTGCTTGTAATAAGCGCTTGTGATAAGTACGTGTGGTAAGTGCGTGTAACAAGCACTTGTCACACATCAGTGCCACAAGCTATCAGTACTCAGGCAGCTCTATCCCTTCAAACAGCGCTTGTTCAAAGCGTGGCCCAGCAATGAGCGCCTCATCCACACGGTCTCGCGTCAAGTGTGGGGCAAAGCGCGCCAGGAAATCGTACATATAGCCACGCATAAACGTGCCCCGGCGAATGCCTATTTTAGTCGTTGAACTCGCAAACAGGTGGCTGGCATCCACCGCGACTAAATCCCCGTCCAAGTTATCGTCTACCGCCATATGTGCCACGATCCCAACGCCCATGCCGAGCCGCACATAGGTTTTAATCACGTCGGCATCCGCCGCCGTTAGCACAACGTTAGGCGTCAACCCCTTCGCTTTAAACGCATCATCCAACTGGGAACGACCGGTAAATCCAAAGACATACGTCACCAGCGGATGTTCTGCCAACGCTTCCAGCGTTAAAGGTCCACTCAGCGCTGCTAGTGGGTGGCCTTTAGGCACCAGGATACAGCGATTCCAGCGGTAACAAGGCAAGAGTACCAAGTCGGTAAACAGCTCCAGCGATTCAGTGGCAATCGCAAAATCGGCCTGCCCCTCACTCACCATTTGCGCAATTTGCTTAGGCGTACCCTGCTGCATATGTAGCGCGACTTCCGGATATTTCAGTGTAAATTCACTGATAATCGGCGGAAGTGCATAGCGTGCCTGGGTATGCGTGGTCGCAATAGATAAGCTTCCCCGCCGCTCATCGCTATGCTCCTGGGCTACCTGTTTAATATTTTCGGTAAGCTTGAGCACCTGGCCCGCCAGGTTAATAATGGACTGACCTGCTGGCGTTACCCGGGTTAGATGTTTTCCGCTACGCGCGAAAATCTCAACGCCCAGCTCATCCTCCAACAGCCGTATTTGCTTGGAAATACCAGGCTGAGAGGTAAACAGGCTTTGAGCGGTCGCCGATACATTTAGGTTGTGTCGGTTAACTTCCCAAATATAGCGAAGTTGTTGTAGCTTCATATCATCACCTCATTATCTATACCGATAGCAGGCAGGTCATCTAACGCTGGCACCGCCTATCTTGCACTCACCACAAAGCACTATTTGGCATAAAAAAACACTCTATAATTCACTTATATTATAAGAGATAATCTCTATTAGCATCTATTAATTTTGTAATTAAGCACAAAAATAAGCGCAGATATTTGCCAGCAAACGCCGCGCCCGCTAACATCTGCCGACTTGGCGTAATGAAAGTGCGCAGGTTTAACGCGTAATGACCGTTGCTCCATTTGAGGCAACGACACTGCAAGAGCAACGCAAACGGGAGAAGCAAATGGCTAATAATGTTGACGTCACTAACGCTAATTTTGAGCAAGAAGTCCTCAACGCCGACCAGCCTGTCCTGCTAAAATTTTGGGCGCCCTGGTGTGGCCCGTGTAAAGTTATGGCACCGGTTGTCGATGAAGTGGCAGCCGAGCGCGGTGATAACTTAAAAGTGGTCAGCGTAAACGTTGACGATGCGCCTGAAATTGCCGCAGAACAAGGCGTACGCGGTGTACCGACCGTTATGCTGTTCAAGTCTGGTACCAAAGTCGCTTCACTGGTAGGCGCGCAATCCAAGTCTCAACTAACGCAATTCATCGACCAAAACGCTTGATGAAATTGGCCACCGCCGGCACAACCGGTGGTGGCCGTGCGACCCCTCCTGTTAACTCTCCCCCTCTTTTAGATGCTCTTCGGGCGTAGCACTATTTTTACGTTTCCACGGTGCGCGACCTGCATCTTGCTGGCTAAGATAACGCCCCGTGCGATGTCTCCCTGGTCCCAGAAAATGGGCAATCCAACGCGTCTGCGGATGGCTATCCAAGGCAATTTTTAGGGTCATGGTTAACACGACAGATAGCAGCATCCCCGCCGGTCCAAAAATCCACCCCCAAACAACCAGCGAAAGAAACGCCACAAACGTTGAAAGCCCTAGCGCTTGCCCCATGACACGCGGTTCAATCAGGTTACCAAGTACAAAGTTAATGACCAGATAAGCGGACGCCAGCAGCAGCGCCTGTAGTGCGCCGCCGTCCTGGGACACCAGAAGCAGCAGCACTGGAGGGATAGCCGCAAGTGCTGAGCCAATGTTAGGGATAAAGTTAAGCCCAAACGCCAGAACGCCCCAAAGTAATGGGAAATCAACCCCGACAATCACACAGGAGAGCCAAATTAATACCGCCGTGGCTAGGCTAATCATTGTTTTTACGGCCAAATAGCGCTTTAGCGTTAAGCTGAATTCGCTAAATCGCTTTAAACTAGGTGCAGGGTTTTCCAAGGCACGCGAAACTTTTTGGCGAAGGTTCAGCGTTTCAAACAGCATAAAAATAACCAGCAACCCCACGATAATACTTTGCATCACCAGGTTGCCCAGCTCACCCAACAGCGTTGCCACCCAAGAAGAACCTTCCTCATCCGCATTGAAAAAGACGGCGCTAAGCTCATCAGGGTCAATATTGAAGCCATGCATGGCGAGCGTATTAAGCAAATCCCAATAGTGCTCGTAAAGCCGCTCCTCAATATCAGGCAGCGCCGCCACAAAGGTGCTAAAACTGTTGACGACCAACACGCCAATCAGTGAAAGAAACCCCAACAACACCATCAGGGTTAAAAAAGCCGACATTCTCATGCTTAGGCCACAACGGTGTAGCCACTGCACCGGAGAGGTACACACTACCGCGATAAATACCGCCAGCAGCAAGGGTACAAGTAAATCTGCCCCCCCTTTCATTCCCGCAATAATTACCACTAATGCCGCTAGCGCCAACGTAGCATTTAAGGGGATACTTCGATAATCCTCATCCGATAATCTCGACATAGCCTCATCCTTAGCTAGTTACCCATACATAATGGCGGTAATAAAGGTATTGCACAAACCGTGCAAATAATAAGCAACTGTTTTGCGTCACCTCTTTTACGCTGAACTTTCCCCGTAGTCGCTATTCCAAGCAAGCGTCTATACTTTTAATTGACGCGTACCCGGCTAGTCTTCTCTACCTCAAGGAGTTTCTCTATGAGCCCAGTATCGGCACGTTTACCGCGTTTTCGTTATGGAATTTTAAGTGGCGCTCTGTTGGCGCTTCTGAGCACTCCCCTCGCCTTTGCGGCCCCGCCTGCACCGCCCAGCTTAAATGTCCAGGCACAGTCCTGGGTTGAGGTTGAACCCGACCAGGCGACGTTCACAGCGCGCCTTTGGGAAAACACGCCTGCCGTTTCTTCACTGGAAGATACCGACAGCGAAGCGTTAGGAGAAGCCCGTGAACGCCTTGAGAATCGTGCCAGCGAACTGATCGAAGCCATTGAAGCCCTGGGAATTGAGCGACGCGCTATCAATGCCGGGTCGTTGAACGTTTATCCTGACCATGTCGCTGCGCCACGTAGCGAAAATGGCGACCAGGAGATGCTCCAACGCACGCGTCTTGAACGCCCGTTCAGCATAGAGCTAACCGACCTTGATCAATTGGGCGATGTGCTCAACGCGCTGATCGGGGTGGGTGTGAATGCAATGGACGGCGTCCAATTTGATTTACAGGACAGAGAAGCCGCCACCGATGAAGCGCTGGTAAAAGCACTGGAGAAAGCTCGCCACAAAGCCAACCTGATGGCCAGCACGCTGGAAACCGAACTCGGCCACGTTCAGCGTATTGAAGAGACGCAAGCGCCTATGTTTCAGCCCCGCATGATGGCCATGCGGGCTGAGAGTGATATGGCCAATAGCGGATCACAAAGCGATTACAGCCCCGGCACCATCCGTATTGATGCCGGGGTTAACGTCGAATGGACGCTTAAAGGGCCAGACGCTCCTGACCACCAAGATAGGGACGTAGCGGCTCAGGAATAACCACCGAGCCGTCTGCCTGCTGGTGATTTTCAAGTATTGCCAGCAGGCAACGGCCAACGGCCAAGCCAGAACCATTTAACGTATGCAGGAGCTGTGGCTTTTTCACATCCGGTTGACGGAAGCGCGCCTGCATACGTCGTGCCTGAAAGTCTTCGCAGTTGGAAACAGACGAAATTTCCCGATAAGTGCTCTGACTGGGCAGCCAGACTTCCAGGTCGTAGGTTTTCGCCGCGCCAAAGCCCATATCGCCCGTGCAAAGCGTCACTACGCGGTACGGCAACTCTAACGCTTGTAAGATCGCCTCTGCATGACCACGCATTTCATCCAGCGCTTCATAGCTCTTCTCTGGTTCTACAATCTGCACCATTTCCACTTTATCAAACTGATGCTGGCGGATCATGCCGCGAGTATCACGCCCGTGCGAACCGGCCTCGCTACGAAAACACGGCGTGTGCGCCGTAAGCTTCATCGGCAATGCCGCTTGATCCACAATCTCATCACGCACAAAGTTGGTGAGCGGCACTTCAGAAGTAGGAATCAAGTAGTACTCGCGCTCATCATCCAGCTTGAACAGGTCTTCGCCAAACTTCGGCAGCTGGCCGGTGCCCGTTAGTGAGTCGCGATTCACCATATAGGGCACGTAGCACTCTTCATAGCCGTGCTTTTCGGTTTGGATATCCAGCATAAATTGAGCCAGCGCACGGTGCAGTCGAGCAATGGGCCCACGCATAACGGCAAAGCGGGCACCGGTCAGTTTAACGGCCAATTCAAAATCCAGATAACCGGATTTTTTGCCTAAATCGACATGATCGAGCACGTCAAAATCGAACTCACGTGGTGTACCCCAACGGTGCAGTTCAACGTTGTCTTCTTCTTTTTCACCTTCCGGCACGCTTTCATGAGGCAGGTTAGGAATACCGCTGACCGCGTCATCCCAGGCCTCTTGCACCTTGGCCAACTCACACTTGGCGTTATCCAGACGATCGCCTAAATCGCTGACTTCATCCAACAGCGGCTGGATATCTTCGCCACTGGCTTTGGCCTTGCCAATGGCTTTTGAGCGCGTATTACGCTCGCTTTGCAGTTGCTCGGTCTGCGTTTGCAATTCACGGCGGCGCGACTCCAGCGTCTGAAGCCCCTCTTTATCCAGTACAAAGCCGCGACGAGCTAGTTGTTGCGCTAGCGCGTCCAGATCACCGCGCAGCAGTTTCGGATCGAGCATGAGTTATTCCTTGGCCTGTATTCAGTTAAACACGGCGCCAAACGCCAGTATCAAAGGCCCCTATTGTAGGCAAAAGCACGGCGGGGAGCTATGGGGGCGTTATAGCAACGTGCCCGGCAACTCACATCGGCGATTAAATAACCAGAGACTGCTTCGAAGCCGCGGCTGCCCGTAAGCGCTCACTTCGCCCATTACAAGCCCCCGCCCTTCTTACTAAAAAGTGATAAAGTGCGCGCCGAATCGTAATCCTGCTATTGATCAACCGTAAATAAAACTCCAAGGAGAGAGATCCGTGAGCACATCACAAGGCGCCTTCGGCTGGTGGAGAGGCATCGCCCTCTGGAAGAAAATTCTCGCAGGTTTAGCGCTAGGGATAGCGGCGGGCGCGCTATTGGGTGAAAACGCCAGCATCTTTAAGCCACTGGGCGATATTTTTATCAACGCGATCATGATGCTGATCGTACCGCTAGTGTTCTCAACGCTGGTGGTCGGCATTACGTCGATGCGCGACCCGCAAAAAATGGGTCGCATTGGCGCCCGTACCATCGGCCTTTATCTTTTGACCACGGCCTTTGCTATCAGTATCGGGTTGCTGCTTTCGACACTGCTACAGCCTGGAGCAGGCGTTAACATCAGTTTTGATAGCGGCGTGAATGCAAACGAGGCGCCTACCCTGGCGTCCATTTTGATTAACCTGGTGCCCCGCAACCCCATTGATGCGCTGGCCAACGGCAACATTTTGCAAATTATTGTATTTGCGATTGGCTTGGGCATTTCACTGACTCTGATTGGTGAAAAGGGTGAAGCACTGGTCGTGGTGTTCGATAGCTTTGCCGAGGCAATGTACAAGCTCACGGGCATCGTCATGGCCTTTGCACCTTTTGGGGTGTTTGGCCTAATGGCGCATGTATCTGGCCAATACGGGCTGGAAATCCTGTTACCACTCGCCAAGCTGATTGGCGTGGTGTATTTAGCCTGTGCGCTGCATGTTCTGGTGATTTACTCAGGCTTTATTCGCCTGTTGGGGCGGCTTAATCCAGTGCGTTATCTCCAGGGCAGCCTCGACGCCATGATGATAGCGTTCTCCTCCGCCTCTTCGGCAGGATCACTGCCAGTATCGATTCGCTGTGCACAGAAAAACCTGGGCGTATCTGAAGGCGTTTCAAGCTTTGTACTGCCTGTGGGTGCGACCATTAATATGGATGGTACAGCGCTTTACCAAGGCGTCGTCGTACTGTTTATTGCCCAAATGCTGGGTATTGAGCTGAGCCTGGTCGACTACGGCATGATTGTCGCCACCGGCACGCTTGCTTCCATTGGCACCGCGGGCGTACCCGGTGCGGGTCTTATCATGCTCTCTATCGTGATGGCTCAAATTGGCTTACCGCTTGAGGCCATCGCCGTCGTCGCAGGCATCGACCGTATTCTCGATATGGCGCGCACCAGCGTTAACGTGGCGGGCGACATTATGGTCACCACCCTGGTAGGTAAAAGCGAAGGCGAATTGAACCTCGACGTTTATAACGCCGATAATAAAGCCTGACCGCCCGCCCCACGCCAGAATACTCTGCGACGAGACCGTTGCAGAGTATCGCGACAGCTAACCAGGAGAGCACCATGTCCCACCCCCTTGAACAGGTATTAACCGCGCTGGACCAGCTTCATAGCGAAGACCCCAAAACAGTCAACGTGGCCGATGAGCCGCTCCCCGCCGAGCTGCTTTACGCACAGCGCATGAGCAAATGGCTTGCTCACCTTAACCAGGCACCCAGCGAGTGCTTACAGATTGCTGTCCGCGCCCAGCACTTGCAGCGCTGGCAGGTAGCACGCGAAGCGTACCCTGAAGGTCGAGTAGGCTACTTAACCTGGCGGCGCGACCAGGGTATCCGCGCGGGCGACACAACTGCCCAATTAATGCGTGAAGCAGGCTATAGCACTGAGGACGCCGAGCGGGTTATCACACTCATCACCAAAAAGGGGTTGGGCCGTGATGCCGATGTACAGACACTTGAAGACTGCGCCTGCCTGGTATTTTTGGAAAACTATTTTGCCGATTTCTCGCGCAAGGTCGAACATGACCATATGGTGCGAATTATTCAAAAAACCTGGCGCAAGATGTCACCCCAAGCTCATGAATTAGCCCTGACACTGCCCATGTCACCTGCTTCTGCCGCCCTGGTAAAAGAAGCTTTGAGCTAGCATGTTTAGCGCAGGGTGCAGCCAGGCAGGCACTGAGGTAAAGTAGCGCTCTCTTTTTTTGATGCCCCGGCACTGACGGCTTGAACGATTATGATTGCATCGCTGGACTCTCGGACCGCCCCGTTTAAACGCTTGGCCTCCCACTACCTGC
>NZ_JBQSYY010000022.1:0-63777 GCF_052379785.1 Halomonas sp. 72
ACTGGTATATCGCGCTAACACCTTCACCGGCTTCCATAGCGATCATGCGCTTAGCGTCTCCAACGCCTGTTCAATAAGGCTTAGACCTTCTTTTAATATTTCTGGCTCGATGGTGAGCGGGGGTAATAAACGTAGAATATTGCGTTTGCGTCCGCTGGGCATCAGCAGAACGCCAGCGTTACGTCCGGCGGTCAATAGCGCCGTCAGATGCTCGGCACCTGTGGCATTTTGCGTATCGTTAAAAACAATACCCCGCATTGAGCCAATGCCCGTCATGGCTCCCAGCATAGGAAAGCGGCCGCTTGACTGCCACGCCTGGTAAGCCTCAACTATCAGTGCTTCCTGCCGCTCTCCCCAGCTGGCAAGCTCCTTCTCCTGCATGATGTCCATGACGGCCAGTGCGGCTGCGCATGCCACTGCATTGCCTGAGTATGTGCCACCCAGCGCACCTTTGGGTAACGCGTCCATCAGCTCTACCCGCCCCGCTAACGCCGCCAGTGGCAACCCCGAGGCGATGCTTTTGCCCATCAAAAGAAGATCTGGCTCAACGCCTAAATGTGAAAAGCCAAAGCGCTTACCACTACGCCCGAATCCTGATTGAATTTCGTCAAATATCAGTATGATATTGTGTTGATTACAGATTTCGCGCATTGCCTTGGCGAACTGAGGGCACAGTAGACGAAAACCACCTTCTCCCTGGATGGGTTCGACGATCATGCAAGCCACTTCATCGGCAGGTATTTCAACTTCAAATAGCCGTTCCAGCGCGGCCAGCGCCTGTTCATCAGTCACGCCGCTATCACGGCTTGGGAACGGCAGATGGTAAACTGGGCCCGGCAAGGCGCCAAGACCCGACTTGTACGGTTTCACTTTGCCATTTAAGTTCAAGGCAGCCAGCGTTCGACCATGAAAAGCGTCGTCAAAGGCTATAACTGCTTGTCGTCCAGTGACACCCCGGGCAACTTTAAGAGCATTTTCAGTTGCTTCCGCACCACTATTGGTGAGCATACAAGAGAGCGGATAAGAAACCGGTACAAACTGGTTTAACGCGTCGACTACCGACAGGTAACCGCGATGTGGCACTGCGTTAAATGCAGAATGCATTAACGTTTCTACCTGGCTTTGAACGGCTTCCACTACTGCCGGATGGCTATGACCAAGGTTAAGAACACCAATACCGCCGATAAAATCGATATAACGCTGCCCCGATTCATCCCAAACCTCCGCATTACGCCCACGGGCTATACAAATCGGGTGCAAAACGCCTAACGCAGCACTCACATGAGAAAGTTCCATCGCCATTATTTTCCTGCCGTTCAGGGGTGAATGGCGTTATCAAAGCAAATTACCAGACAAGACCACAAACGAAAAAAAACGTTTAACGCATGCCAAATTGGAATGCATAAGCAGACAAGCACGCACTTTAAACCGTCATATCGAAAGGCAGGCCAAAAAAAGGAATGGATAACGTTTATAAAATGGCAGAGCAACGCTACAAGCTTTCCAGCAAACGCAGGATCATCTGCGGCTGCTGGTTGGCCTGGGCGAGAATCGCCATGCCCGCCTGCTGGAGAATTTGTGCGCGGATCAAGTTGGAAACTTCCCGAGCGTAATCCGCATCCTGAATGCGCGACTGGGCCGCTGATAGATTGACGATATTGTTGTTGAGCCCGTCGATGACGCTTTCAAAGCGGTTTTGCATCGCGCCAAAGTAGCTACGCTGACGATCCACCCGCTTAATGGCGTCGTCCATCGCCTCCATCGGGTTGGGCGTTGCGGTGTCATCCGAAAGCACGCTGAAATCACTCAGCCCCAAGGCATTACGGCCCATGCCTTCCATACGAATGCTGATGGTATTGCCTGAATTGGCCCCCACCTGGATAGTGAGATCGCGCTTCTCGAACAGATCAATACCGTTGAAGTTACTTTGCCCGGCAACTCGGTCAATTTCGTCCAGGAGTCCGTCGATCTCGCCCTGAATGGAAACGAGATCATCATTGCTATTAGTACCGTTAGCGGCCTGCACGCTCAGCTCACGAATGCGCTGCAAATTATCATTGATCTGATTCAGCGCGCCTTCGGCCGTTTGCACCAGCGAAATTCCGTCATTGGTATTACGAATGGCCTGATTCATGCCGCGGATTTGCGCGTTCATACGATTGGCAATCGCTTGCCCGGCCGGGTCGTCCTTGGCGCTATTAATACGCAAGCCCGACGATAGCCGCTGCATAGAGGTCTGAATCGCTTGCTGACTACTGCGCAAATTGCTCTGCACCCGTAGCGAGGTCACATTGGTATTTAGGCTGAACAATTCAGGCCCTCATTAAGTGCAAGGCGCAATACGCAGGTCTGACTTGCCAATTAACAACGTCAGTGACGTATTTATCGGCCTGAACGGGTAAAGCATTAATTATTTTTACCGCTCATGCTTTATCGTTAATGAGCGCCCACTAGCGGCCAACACTTCATCAATAGGGAGCCTGACGTAATCATACTCAAGGTATCCCTGATCCATTAACTCGCCATTCCACGCCACAATATCCAGATCCATGGTGCGTGGGCCTGATTTATTCAGACCTCGTACGCGACCCAAGCGGTTCTCGACCGCTTTTAAATACAGCCGAAACGCTGCATAGGGAAGCGGCGTGCGCACCAATAGCGCGGCATTGAGAAAATCGGCCTGCTGTAAAAAGCCAACAGGGGAGGTACGGATTGGCTGAGAGTGCGTGACCAGGTCGCATTCGCTGTTTAAAAGAGACAACGCTCGTGTGACATTCAGCTCAGGTTCAATATTCGAGCCTATCGAGATGAGGCATTCATGCAGCCGTGTATCTCGCCCGGCTCGTAACGCCGTTGTTGACATAACGATTACTCAACTAGAGAGAAGTCGAAATATTCTTAATCACTGTAATGATCATACCTCAGACTAGCGCTATGCTCTAAGTGTGCAAGCAACCAAACAACTAATAACAAACGCAAGATAAACGAAGCACGCCATATAATGATTAAAGACAGGGATAACAATGACGACTAAAGCAGCATTAGTGACCGGGGGCGCTACCCGTTTGGGACGGCATTTTTCAGAAGTGTTAGCAGATGCAGGTTACGACATTGCACTTCACGTTAATAGCTCACGAGATGAAGCTGAAGAGGTAGCACGCACGATCCGCAGTAAAGGGCGCGAGTGCGAAATACTACCCTGTGATTTTTTGCACGACCCGCTGGATACACTGATTGAAGCCGCCATGCGGCGCTTTCCGTATTTAACGGTGCTGGTTAATAGCGCCTCCACGTACCAGGCCGCCCCCATTGCTCAAACGGACATGGCACTCCTCGAGAGGCAGTTTCGCGTCAATCTATTTACCCCGATGTTGTTAATTCAGCATTTTGCTAACGCGGTGTCTAAAGGCTGTGTGGTGAATATCATTGATAATAAAGTGGCCTATCATCAGTACCCTTATGCGGCATATTTGTTGTCTAAAAAGGGGCTGAAAGAGATGACCCAAATGGCCGCACTCGAATTCGCGCCACATATCCGGGTCAATGGTATTTCTCCCGGCGTAGTACTGCCCACTTCCCAGCGTAGCCACGACTATATTGCATGGCGTCTGGAAGGCATTCCCCTTAACCGGCGGGGAACGCCCACCCACTTAACAAAGGCGCTGTACTACCTGCTGGAAAACGATTTTGTTACCGGCCAAGTGTTATGTGTCGATGGCGGTGAGTCGATCTACCTGGAAGGTCGGCATTCGGAGAACTATCTAGAGTGACAACCAGATTAACAGCCGTTCCAAGAACATTTTTAATAACGTAGAACGCAGTGGGGCCGCCCAAAGGCGGCCCCAAAATGCAAGGTAGGTGTGCTAACACTCAAGCATTAGACATCGTCACCTGTGGGTAGATTCTGATCAATCGTCTCACTCGTTTTATCTTTCCGGCGAGGTGAAAAACGGTCATCTACCTCACTTTCAGCTGCCTTTGGCTGCCCAGCAGGGCTACCATCGATAGTGAAGTCCTGCTGCATAATGCGTAGGTTGGCAGGCGGCGCTGAACCGGACTTGTCCTGGCCGAAGTACATCGTGGTATGCGGGAACGGTATCTCAATGCCCGCCTGATCAAAGCGCAACTTGACCAAACGGTTATAAGCCCGACCAACACCCCACTGATCGCCCGGGGTGGTTTTGATAACCACACGAATATTGACAGAACTGTCACCCAGACTTACAACACCGGCCACGGTTAGATCGGCAAGGATCTTATAGCCATGCTCTTCGCTGGTTTTCAGGTCATTAAAGGCAAGCTGGAGCTGCTCAATCGCATCATCAATGCTCTCACGATAAGCAATGCCGTACTCACCGACATGGTTACCGTAGTCGCGCATGTAGTTAGAAACGGTGTCAACGCTTGAGAAGGGAATGATGTGATAGGTGCCCGAAAGGTCCCGAATGCCTACCGAACGAATGCTTAATCGTTCTGCAGTCCCGGTGATGCCCCCCAGCGTTACCACATCGCCTGTATTCATGGCATTCTCGATCTGAATGAAGACCCCGGTAATAACATCCTGTACCAGCCTCTGCGCACCGAAACCAATAGCTAAACCCAGTACCCCGGCACCGGCAATCAGCGGGCCGATGTTAATGCCGATTTCGGACAGTAGGATCATCCCGGTAATCGTGAGCATGGCGATAGCCAGCGCGTTGCGGAACAGGCTCAGCAGCGTTTTGGCTCGAGGAGAGGGCTCACCACCGCCGGTTTCCGGGTTGAGCTTATGCTCAATCAGGCTCGCAAGCCCTAACCACACGCCCAGCGCAACAATCAGAATCAAGGCAATGCTGACCAGTCGCCCTACCAGCATCGTTCCGCGTTCAGAAGCGTACCAATTGGCTAAATTGAACGCACCCCAGGCATCCAGCACCACCATGATAACGACGACCAGGATGATGGTGCGTAGCACACGCAGCGCGTTGGGAACGTAGCTGTTAAGACGCGGCTCAAGCAGCGGCAGCTTACGACGCAAATCGTCCGACAAGCGAATGCGATGCCCAATCGTTTGGGTCAGGAAAGTCGATACCAGAAGCCCTATCACCACCGCAGCCAATGTTTTCAGTGTTGCAAAAAGCACGAAAGGCAGTGCATCGCCAGGACGCGTCAGTATCAAAACGAAGACCATTAAGAAGTAGGTCAGCGCAAAAAAGTGCCAGGTACGTGCAAAGAGCTGAAGCGATACACGGCTTGCCACCATCGACGTATTGGCCGCCGCATCATTCAAGTGCCCCCGGATGCGAATACGGTTCTTGAGCACCACACTGACCGCATAAACAAAGGCCACAATCATAATTAATGTGCCAGCCGCTTGGCCTACGCTGGCAGCCAGGTAGAAATTGATCAGCGGCACGGCAACCATTAGTCCGTAACCGACCATGCCGATAAGACGTGCTATCCAACGGTTCCAGTAGGAGGCTTCACCGGTTGAAATTGGCAACAATCGCAGGCCTTCGTAGTGTGAGGAAAACAGCATCCGCATCACTGCTTTCATCAACTCAATGACCAGGAAAGCATTGAGAAACAGCGAGGCCCGTGTGGAAAGCTCGCCCGTTTCACCAATCGCGAACGTGGCCACCAGGTTACCGCCCACGTACGCAAGTCCCACCAATATAAAGTCAATAAGTGCCGCAATAATGACGCAGCAAATCAAGCGCAGCACTGGCGTCATTCCGGTGCCATTGAGCGACCATTTGCTCACCCGGGTAAAGGCAGACTTGGCCATCCGACGCAGTGCGAAGAAAATCACGAAGGTCGCAACGATCACGAGGCCCAGATTAATCGCGGCCTGGACGAAAGCTGACGAATCAAAAGCACTCGCGCCTTGCCCGGTAAACAGGTTACCCATGATGGAAAAAGCTTGCTCAATCTGCAGGCCAATATTACTGACAACATCGCTTGTCAGCTCTGCCAACTGGCGTGGCAATGAGACATCCTCTGGAGCCAAATCGCTTCCTTGAGCGGCGGCTTCAGGGGATAACTCAGCCTCTAAACCGGCGGGCAACGCGGATGCCTGTTGACGTAATACATCAATTAGCTCTTGGCGCGACTGCTCATTTTCGAGGAGATCAGCAAGTGCTTCGTAAGAAGCGGGCACTTCCGCTGGAGGCGATGCACGATCACTTTCGACCGTCGTCGTTTGGGCTAATACCGGCGTGGCAAAAAACACAAGCAGTGTCATTAGCCAAATGCCTAGCCAGGGAAATATACGTAATGGCGTCACGCCTTAACCTCCATTTAGATAAATGCTTTATTAAATTTAATTGTTAGCCCGCTTTATGCAAACACAAATGTGCTCACCGAGCATGTTGATAACATACAAAGCCCACAGAGTAACATGGGAACATAAGATGATTTGACCGTTAACACTACGAATATGAGAAGTAGCAGCGCGTTACTTAATTTGACAAAGCGGCAATAGCCACTGGTGTGCCAGAACCAGCACAACCGCGTAGCGGGCGCCTTTTGCAACTAAAATCCATAAAAAGGCACGCCACCAGGGAAGCCGAAACAACCCGGCCAGTACCGTCAGTGGGTCGCCCACCACCGGCAGCCAGGAAAGCAGCAGGCTGGCCTCGCCAAGCTTGTGGTACCAGCGCTCGGCCTGGGCAAGGCGTTTAGGCGATGCAGGGAACCACCGGCGATCCTGAAACTGACGTGCATAGCGGCCCATCGCCACATTGACCAGACTGCCCAGCGTATTACCAGTGGTCGCTACCGCCCAGAGTAAAATAGCCGGCTCCCCCAAACACCAAAGTCTGGCAAGCCAAACTTCAGAGCCGCCAGGCAGCAGGGTCGCACTAACAAACGCAACAAGGAAAAGACTCAGCATGTAACGGGTAGCCGAACGTTACTGCGGCACCTGCCCCCCAAGTTGAGCGGTAATTTCATCGGCGACCTGGCGCACCAGCTTACCCAGCGCCAGCAGGCGTGCTTCAGGGATACGCGCCATGGGGCCTGAAACAGAAATAGCCGCCAGCGGCGTGGCGTGCTCGTCGAAGATACAGGCCGCGACGCAATGCAGGCCAATGGCGTGCTCCTCGCGGTCACAGGCAAAACCTTGATCACACACCTGGTGCATTTCGGCGGTCAGTGCGTCTGGACTGCACAGTGTATTGTCGGTAACACGGGTGAGTTCACGGTTATCCAAAAAGCGAGCGCGTTCGTCAGTGGGCATCCATGCCAACAGCGCTTTACCCACGCCAGAGGCATGCAGCGGGGCGCGTGAGCCCAAGCGGGTAATCATGCGCATCATTTGAGGCGATTCGTGCTGGGCCAGAAATACCGCCGTATCCCCATCGCGGATCCCTAAATTGGCAGTCTCGCCGGTTTCAGCGGTTAAGCGGCGTAGAAAGGGGCGGCTTGATGCCACCACATCGCGAGCTTCTAAAAAGCTGTTACCGATACGGAAGGTTTTGACGTCAATACGCCATAAGCCCTGCTCGTTCTCCTGGCTAACAAACCCCTGGCTTTGCAGAGCCTGGAGCAAGCGGTGGGTGGTAGAAGGGGCTAACTCGGCTTTTTCAGCCACGTCTGACAGCGCAAGCCCTAGTGGGCTTGCCGCTAAAAACTCCAGTAACGTTAAGCCGCGTACCAGCGACTGGCTATGCCCGCCACTCGCTTTAGCGGCATTTGCCGGACGCCCGACCGTCCTACGCTTGGCTTCACTCACCCTGCTCTCTCCTAAAGGCGTAAAGAGTAACAGGATAACGTGCCGCAAAGGCCGCTGTCGCGTTTACGGAAACGAATTCCACTAATGGAGGAAGCTAGCGAATGGCAGAACATCGCTATAGATAGAAAACGGCCACAGGCGTGGCCGCCGACATTACGCCACTCCTTGGCGCCGCTATCAGGCCTTCTCGCGATGGTTATAACCCAGCGGATGGGGCTGGCCACGCTCTTTGGCAAGATCAATTTGGCGCTGACGCTCACGGGCGGCGGCGCGAGTTTTCTCGGGCAGCGAGTTGATGCAGTTTGGGCAGCTAATCCCAGGCTCGTAGGCTGATGACTGCATGTCGTCTTCGGAAATCGGCATACGACAGGCGTGGCACTGTTCGAACAGGCCTTCACTCAGGTCGTGACGCACGGTAACGCGGTTATCGAACACAAAGCACTCGCCACGCCATAACGACTGCTCTTCCGGGACTTTCTCCAGATAGTTCAAAACGCCGCCCTTGAGGTGGTAGACCTCGTCAAACCCCTCTTTGAGCATAAAGCTGGAGGCTTTTTCACAGCGAATACCGCCGGTGCAGAACATGGCGACTTTTTTATGCTTCTCTGGGTCGTAATGCTCACGCACGTAGTCGGGAAACTCACGGAACGTGGTGGTTTTTGGGTCAACCGCGCCTTCGAAGCTGCCAATCGCCACTTCGTAATCATTGCGAGTGTCGATCACCAGCACTTCGGGGTCTGAAATCACCTCGTTCCAGTTTTCAGGCTCAACATAGGTACCAACGGTGTTGTTAGGATCAATGCCTGGTACGCCCAGCGTCACGATCTCTTTTTTGAGCTTAACCTTGGTGCGATAGAACGGGGTTTCGTCGCAGTAAGACTCTTTATGGTCGATATCGGTCAAGCGCGGGTCAGCGGTCAGCCAGCCAAGCAGTGCATCAATACCTTCGCGAGTCCCCGCGACGGTGCCATTGATGCCCTCTTTAGCGAGCAGCAGCGTGCCTTTAACATCATGATCGACCATGGCTTGGCGCAGCGGCTCACGCAGCGCTTCAAAGTCATTTAACGTAACGAATTTATACAATGCTGCCACGACAATACGCGGCATATCGCCAGCTTCAGAAACAGGTGCAGACATAACAAGCTCCAGTAGTCACCCTCGTAAAGGGCGGACCGGGTTAATAAACGCGCATAGTCTAGCGCAAACGGCGCAGCGCTTGAATCCTGCCAGATTGACGCAGGTCACTCGCGGTTTAAAAATTCGTCGATTTAATCGACGTTATCGTGCAGAAACCTTCACCCCACGCCGTGCGGTTTCAGGCGTATATTGAGCGCATTCCTTCAACAGCTACTCCTTCAACACAACTGGGAGCACACCATGAAAATTCGTCGCGCGGATGAGCGGGGCTATGCAGACCACGGCTGGCTGCGTTCGTACCATACGTTCTCGTTTGCCAATTACCATGACCCCAAGCATATGGGCTTTCGCGCCCTACGGGTGATCAACGAAGACCGCGTCGCCGGTGGTCATGGCTTTGGTGCCCACCCGCACCGGGACATGGAGATTATTTCCTACGTGCTGGAAGGCGAAATGGAGCACAAGGACAACATGGGCAATGGCGAGGTCATGCGCCCGGGCGATGTACAGCGCATGTCAGCGGGCACCGGCGTTGTGCACAGCGAGTTTAATCACTCCAAAGAGAACGGACTGCACTTCCTGCAGATCTGGATTGAGCCCAAAGCGCTTGGCATTAAGCCCAGCTACGAGCAGAAAGCATTTCCAGCCGCAGGCCGCCAAAACCAGTGGCGCCTGGTAGCATCACAGCAGGGCCGTGAAGGCTCAGTGAGCCTGAACCAGGACGTTAATCTTTATGCAGGCTCATTTGATGCAGGCGACAGCGTCAAGACACCGGCTACGCGCTATGCCTGGCTGCACGTGGTAAAGGGCGCGGTCGAGGTCAATGGTGAACAGCTCAGTACCGGCGATGCCGCTGCGTTTGAGCCTGGCGACGCGATCAGCGTGACCGGCCAGGATACAAGCGAAGTACTGCTGTTTGATCTTGCTTAGCCCTTTTACTCAGTGCTACCCGCCTTAACAACCCAAACGGCCCCCTTTCGGGAGCCGTTTTTTTACGCCATCAGCCCAGTGTTTTGCGTTGTCACCAAGCCTCGCAGCTGCCAATCAATCCTAGCTATTGTGCGCTGAGTAAAGTGCACGGATTTTCAGCGTGTGCTCTACCTGCCTCAATGCTTCCAGCGCTTGCGGACCGTAAGCTTTGTCGACATCAATGACCACATAGCCGACCTTATCGTTGGTCTGCAGGTACTGGCCCGAGATGTTAATGCCGTTTTCGGACAGCACGCGGTTAATTTCCGACAGTACGCCCGGCACGTTGTCATGAATATGCAGCAAGCGGTGCTTATCGGGGTGGGCAGGCAGCGCCACTTCGGGGAAGTTGACCGAGGTGATCGTGGTGCCGTTATCCGAGTAGGTCGTCAGCTTTTCGGCCACTTCAATACCGATATTTTCCTGGGCTTCGAGCGTAGAGCCACCCACATGCGGGGTCAGGATCACATTTTCCAAACCACGTAACGGGCTTTCAAACTCTTCATCGTTGCCCTTGGGCTCCACCGGGAACACATCCACCGCAGCGCCATTGAGATGGCCTGCTTTGATGGCATCCGCCAAGGGTTCAATTTCCACGACACTGCCGCGTGAGGCATTGATGAAGATGGCACCTGGTTTCATCGCAGCAATCTCTTTCGCGCCAATCATCCAGCGGGTAGAGGGCAAGTCCGGTACGTGCAAGCTCACCACATCCGAGCGGTTTAACAGCTCTTCAAGGCTGGTGACCTGGCTTGCATTACCCATGCCGAGTTTGGTGATGATATCGTAGTAGATAACGTTAAAGCCCAGCGACTCGGCCAGCACAGAAAGCTGCGCGCCGATGCTGCCGTAGCCAACAATACCCAGCGTTTTACCGCGTGCTTCGTGCGAGTTTTTGGCTGATTTCAGCCAGCCGCCCTGATGAGCACGGGCATTTTTTTCAGGAATGCCACGCAACAGCATGATCGCTTCTGCCAATACCAGCTCAGCGACCGAACGAGTATTGGAGTAAGGCGCGTTGAACACGGCAATACCACGCTTTAGCGCCGCATTCAGGTCCACCTGGTTGGTTCCGATACAGAAGCAGCCAACGCCGACCAGCTTCTCTGCCGCTGCAAATACTCGCTCATTAAGCTGGGTACGCGAGCGAATACCGATGAAATGTACATCACGGATCTTTTCGATCAACGATGCTTCATCTAGCGATGTCGGCAGATGCTCGATATTTTCATATCCGGCATTTTGAAAATTGTCCACCGCACTTTGGTGGACGCCCTCGAGTAGCAGGATCTTGATCTTGCTCTTTTCCAGGGACGTTTTAGCCATGGCTGAATCAACCTCTATGGTCGGCGGCGTGCGCCGTGTATCGGTTCACGAAAAGGCCGTATAGTAGCATACCGCACGCCCATCAGGCCGATACGAACTGATGAAATGTGTGCGTTATCAAGATGAAAACAGTGCAAGTCATACGCACAAAGCGGCCTGGGGCAGACGCCACCCCCTGGCCTCGGTGTATACTGTGCGTTTGTCATGGCAGGCACACGCGCAGCCTTTTTGATGGGGCGCCAGAAAACAGTAGGCATTGACCAATGAGCGATACCACACCTTCACCGCAGGATTTTGCGGCCACGGTTGACCAGCTGGAAACCATCGTAGAACGTCTGGAGTCAGGCGAGCTCTCATTGGAAGATGCGCTGGGCGCCTTTGAGCAGGGCGTACGGTTGACGCGCGATGCCCAGCAACGCCTGGATACCGCCGAGCTAAAAGTCCGCGCGCTGAGCGAAGATAGCGAAGGCCGTTTAAACGTCACGCCGTTTGCTGATAGTGAATCGCCCAAGGATGACAATGACGAGGGTAAGGAGACGCCCCCATGGTAGCGACCAACGCTCCCTCATTGACCGCCTTACGTCAGGCCAGCAATGCCCGGGTAGACGCCACGCTAAACGCGCTTTTTGACGAGCGCGCCGTGGTACCGCGGCTTGATAACGCCATGCGACACGGTCTTTTAGTGGGCGGCAAGCGCTTGCGCCCGCTGCTTGTTTATCTTGCTGGGCAGGCGCTGGGGGCACGCGATAAAGACCTCGACGCGCCGGCCGCCGCCATTGAACTCATCCACGCCTATTCATTGATTCATGACGACTTGCCCGCCATGGATGACGACGATCTGCGCCGCGGCCAGCCCACCGTGCATATCGCCTATGACGAAGCGACCGCGATTCTGGCAGGCGACGCGCTACAAACGCTGGCCTTTGACGTGCTGGCACGCACCGCTCACCCGCGGCTTGGCAGCCTGATCACGACGCTTGCCACGGCGTCTGGCCGTGGAGGCATGGTGGCAGGCCAAGCACTGGACCTGGCCGCTATCGGCGGCCACCCTGACGTGGACGCCCTAGCGCACATGCACGCTCATAAAACCGGTGCGCTGATTGTGGCGGCGGTGCGTATGGGCGGGCTGATTGCCGTTGACGAGAGCGACCCGCGTATAAACGCCCTGACTCGCTACGCGCGCGCCATTGGTCTAGCCTTCCAGATTCATGATGATGTCCTTGATGTGACGGGTGACACCATAACACTCGGCAAAACATCCGGCGCTGACGCTGCGCGCGCCAAGCCGACGTATCCCAGCCTGTTGGGGCTGGAAGGCGCGCAACAAAAAGCGCGCACCCTGATTGACGAGGCCACTGCCGCTCTCGCCCCATTAGGCGAGCAAGCCGCCCCCTTGGCCGAATTAGCCCACTATATGATCGAGCGCGACCACTAGATGCCCATGAAGCTGTTCGACGAGATTCCCCGCGAGCGTCCGGCAACGCCGCTGCTCGACTCTTTTGATCACCCCGCTGCACTGCGGGCCATGAATACCCAGCAGCTTGCCCAACTGGCTGACGAGCTGCGTGCCTACCTGCTTTATAGCGTGGGCGTTTCCGGCGGCCACTTTGGCGCAGGCTTGGGGGTAGTAGAGCTGAGCGTGGCCCTGCACCACGCCTTTCATACGCCCAAGGACCGCCTGGTGTGGGACGTGGGCCATCAGGCCTATCCGCACAAGATTCTCACCGGCCGCCGTGAAGCGATGCTCAGCATTCGCCAGCACGGCGGCCTGGCGGCATTTCCGCGCCGCGCTGAATCCGAATACGACACCTTTGGCGTGGGCCACTCGAGCACCTCGATTTCCGCAGCGCTCGGCATGGCGTTGGCTGCTCAGGCCAAAGGCGATAATCGCCGCGTCTGTGCGATTATTGGTGATGGCGCGCTCACGGCGGGCATGGCTTTTGAAGCGCTGGCCCATGCCGGCCACGTCAACGCCAACATGCTGGTCGTGCTCAACGACAACGAGATGTCGATCTCGGAAAACGTCGGTGGCCTGGCGACGTACCTCGCCCGGATGATGTCGAGTAAGCCTTACCTGAAAATGCGCGAAGAGGGCAAAAAAGTACTTTCTCATCTGCCCGGCGCATTGGAAATTGCCAAGCGCACCGAAGAGCACATGAAAGGCATGGTCAGCCCCGCCACGCTGTTCGAGGAAATGGGTTTTCACTACATCGGCCCGATTGACGGGCACGACCTTGAGGCACTGACCGAAACGCTGCGTAACCTGCGCGATCTGGATGGCCCGCAGTTTCTGCATATCAAAACCTGCAAAGGCAAAGGCTTTTTACCCGCCGAGGCGGACCAGATTGGCTACCACGCCATCACCAAACTTGAGAAAGCCAGCGTGGCACCCACGCCGCCGCCCAAAGTGCCGTCCGCCCCCAAGAGAAAATACTGCAACGTATTCGGCGACTGGCTGTGTGATATGGCCGCAAGCGATTCACGCCTGATAGGGATTACCCCCGCCATGCGCGAAGGCTCCGACCTGATTCGTTTCTCCAAAGAGTACCCAGCGCGCTACTTTGATGTAGCCATTGCCGAACAGCACGCCGTGACGCTCGCGGCGGGCATGGCCTGCGAAGGCATGAAGCCGGTGGTGGCGATCTACTCAACATTTTTGCAGCGCGGCTATGACCAGCTCATTCATGACGTAGCGGTACAGGAGCTGGACGTCACCTTTGCCATCGACCGGGCAGGGCTTGTGGGTGAAGACGGCCCCACTCACCACGGCAGCATGGATTTGTCCTTTTTACGCTGCGTACCCGGCATGGTCATTCTGGCACCTGCCGATGAAGCCGAGTGTCGCGCCATGTTGAGTGCGGCCTATCATCATCCCGGCCCTGCGGCAGTGCGTTACCCGCGCGGCACTGGCCCCGGCGTGGAAATTCCTGAGCACCTGGAATCGCTTCCGATTGGCAAGGCGGAGGTACGCCGTCAGTCACAAAGCGATGGCGTGCGCATTGCGCTACTCGCGTTTGGTAGCCTGAACACCGCAGCCGCTGACGTTGCCGAAAAGCTCAACACCACGCATATCAATATGCGCTCTATCAAGCCGCTGGACCGCGACACGGTCCTCCACGCGGCCGACGAGCATGAGCTTCTAATAACCCTTGAAGAGAACGTCGTTGCGGGTGGCGCGGGAAGCGCTGTTAACGAACTGCTCAACGCTGAAGGAGTGCAGGTAGAAGTGCTCAATCTCGGCCTGCCCGACACCTTTGTAGAGCACGGCACACCGGATGAATTGCTGCGGGACTGTGGTCTGGACGCAGAGGGCATCGAAGCCGCCATTCGCCAGCGGCTGCCTTCACTCTCAAGTTAAAAGCAACACCGTGACTGATCGACAAGCACACTCAATAGCGAGATAAGCGCCGCCCTATTACGGGCGGCCATCGCAAAGCAAGTGCCAGACAATGGGCGCCAAGCCACCGGGAAAGAGATGCTGGTTTAAAAACCGAGTTCATCCAGCAAATCATCCACCTGGTCCTGCCCTGACACGGCATCTACCTTGCCTTCACTTACCTGCGGGCCATTGCGCAGTTTGGCATGCTCATCGCGATTATCATCAATGTTCACCCCATCGGTGACGTTAGGAACATTGTCGACCAACACTTGAACAAGCTGCTCTTCAATTAGCTGGATGACCTCCATCATCTTCTTGATCACCTGGCCGGTTAGATCCTGGAAGTCCTGAGCCATCATGATTTCAAGCAGCTCTTTCTGCGTAGACCCCGTGGCGGTCGGAAGCGAATCACTCAAATAGAGCTGCGTGTCCTTGATAAGCGATGGGTCGCTTTCTACAACGGCTAGAGCCGCCGCTGCCTGCCAGCGCGTATTAAGCGCGGCGCCCTCCTCCTCAAGCTTGTCTTGCACGGGTTGCGCACGTTCAACGGCATTCAGTGCCCGCTCAGCCGCCTGTTCCGTCATTGAGGCCACATAGTTAAGCCGGTCATTGGCATCGGGTATGGCCTGCGCTGCCTGGCTGATCTGCTGATCCAGGCCCAGCTCCTTCATGCTATCCCGCAGCAGGCGGGTCAAGTGGCCTATACGATGCACCATCTCATCATTACTGTCTTTTTTACCCAGCACCGACGGCATGGTCGTGTCGTGGGCGTTGTTAACAGTGCTCATGACAATCCTCTTGTGGAAAAAACTTGTTGAATGTCGCTGTTGATGATCTGGTCACCATCAATATACGTATCCGCTATGGTTTTCAGACAGACAAGCGTTAAAGCCCGTTAACTATCTTCGGCGTACCCTCCTAAAACTTGAGCGTTTGCTTTATTTGAAAGCCCTTGTCTGGCGCTTTTAGACCTATTCAACGGATGGGATCACTCACGCAGCGCTAGCACGCGCCACCCAGCTTGGGAAAGAAGTAGTGCGAGGTGATCCCATGGCTGCCGTTATGCAGCATTTCAAGCGGCTTTTACCCCGTTCTCGAAGATCTCAAACCAGGAGTTCTATATCAGGGTCGCCCTATGTGCAGCCGGGGCAATCGAACCCATCGGGCTGATTGAGTTTAAACAGTGAACGGGCACGGGCGTTGGCCGCCTGCCGGGTTGTGATACTCAAAAACCCTGAGATCGTGTACCGTAGAGTTTTTTTGGGGCACTCGTGTGGAACGAGGGCATTGCGCTTCTCCAAACAAAAGGGCAGAAAGCCTGGCAACAAAAGTTAGCACGCTTTCTTTTACCGCCTTACGCAGCGAAAAACGCCGTTTGGTCAAGCGACAATAGCTTAAAATGCCGCCCTCAGCTGCAAACCCACGACTTCTGACGCTTAGAGAGAGCCATGTTACTACTGATTATATTTTTTGCCCTGGTGGGTTATGCCATCGGCGGCGCCACTGGCCTGTTAATTGGCGGTGTACTGGGCTGGTGGCTAGCACGACGCCTCGCCAAGCGGTTAAGGGAGGCGCGCATGCGCCTTCAAGAAGGCTTTTTAGAGTCGATTTTTTCCGTTATGGGCTGCCTTTGCCAGGCCGATGGCAAAGTGACCGAAGGCGAGCTTAGCGTTGCCGAAAAGCTGTTTGACCAGATGCATTTGCAGGGGGCGCAGCGGGCCAAGGCACGCGCTGCCTTTGAGCGAGGCCGTGCGGATAACTTTGATCTGGACGCTGAGCTTGCCAACGTCGGGCGTCTAACCCGCCACCAACCGGTTATGCGCCAAGTGTTTTTACAGGTTCAGCTGTCGGCTATCGCCGCTGACGGTGTCTTGCATCCTGAAGAGCATGAAATGATCGTGCGAGTAGCGCGGGGTATTGGCTGTAGTGAAGCAGAGGTACAGCAGATTGAAGCCATGCTGCATGGCGCAGCCGCCAACTCCCAAGGAGCCAGTGAAGAGGCGCTTAAGGACGCCTACCGCGTGCTGGGTGTGAGTGAAGAGGCAAGCGATGCCGAGATCAAGAAAGCCTACCGTCGCTTAATGAGCCAAAACCATCCGGATAAGCTGGCCGGTAAAGGCTTGCCTGAAAGCATGCGTGAAGTGGCCCAGGCGCGCACCAGTGAAATCGGCAATGCCTACGAACGCATTCGCAAGGCGCGCGATAACCCAGCGTAAGCTGCTTATAAGATGAAGGGAAGGTCAGTCTAAGAGCACGCGGCCCCGCAAAGGCCGCGTCCATCACCCTGCCAATATCGACATCCTGACACCAGGCCGCTAAATTGAAAGCGTCTTCTTTTCGCCAGCCTCGGCTGGCACCTTGTCAGGAGCGCGCCATGATCACGCTATACACCTATCCCCGCTCACGCTCGCTACGTGCCGCTTGGACGCTTGAAGAGCTGGGCCTTGAATACCAGTGCCAGCATGTTGCGCTGGAGAAAGGGGGAGGCCAAACCTCGGCGTATCTGGCACGTCATCCGGATGGCAAAGTACCGGTGCTGGAGGATGGCGAACTTACCCTGTTTGAATCGTCGGCCATTTGCCGCTACCTGGCCGAGCACTACGGTAACGGCAAACTACTGCCGACTAACGCCGCCGAGCGTGCCCAGGTCGACCAGTGGTTAAGCTTTATTGTGACCGAAATCGAACAGCCGCTCTGGACCCAAGCCAAGCACACCTTTGCGCTACCTGAAGACAAACGCGTACCGGCCGTGATTCCTACCGCAGAGTGGGAGTTTCAGCGCGCATTGGGCGCTCTTGAACGCCGCTTTCAGGGCCAGGAAACGCTGCTTGGCGGCGATTTCACCTTGGCCGACCTGTTTCTCACCCATACGCTTTCCTGGGCCATTGGCATGCAGCATCGCCTGCCCGAGCCATTCTTGATCTACCACAAACGCCATACGCAGCGCCCGGGCCTGGCAAAAGCCGGTGAGCGCGAACAAGCTGCCGCTCAGTAAGCCAGCACCGCGTTTTACACCGTATGAGGCAGTACCGCTGCTACTACTGCAAAGTAGTGGCAGATGCTTCCTCCCACCACAAAGAGGTGCCAAATAGCGTGATTGTAGGGAATCGCACGCACGGCATAGAAAATTACGCCCACCGTATACGTAATGCCGCCCGCGGCCAGTAAGGCGATGCCGGTTACCGAGAGCTTCGCCGCCATTTCTTCTGATGCCAGCAGGATCATCCACCCCATCAGCAAATAAATAACCACGCGGAAAATCGACAGCCGCTGCGGCCACAGCAGCTTGCAGGTAATGCCTATCAGCGCCAGCGACCACACGGCGGCAAACAGTGCCCAGCCCGTTGGGCCGCGCATATTCACCAGTAAGAAAGGCGTATAGGTGCCTGCAATCAGCAAGTAAATCGCGCAGTGGTCCAACAGTTGAAAGCGCTGCTTCCAAAGCCGATGCGGGATACCGTGATAAAGCGTAGAGGCGGTATATAGCAATACCAGCGTCATGCCGTACAAGCCAAAGCTTGTCAGTTTCCATGGGTCTACCTGAGCAGCAATGCTCGCCATCACCAGCAGTACCACTGCCCCAACGATGCTTAGTAATGCGCCCACCCCGTGGCTAATACTGTGTAAGCGCTCTTCTAACGCGCTGAACTCTTCAGACTTGACGCTGGCTGTGTGGCTCATATCCCCTCCACCGAGTGTTAACGGTCATGAATGGCAGCGAACAACGCGGCTAACCTGGATAATAGAGTTCTGGATAATAGAGTCATCACCATAGCGCTGAAATATGACAAAACCCAAACGCGGAAAATAGAGCGCTTGGGGTTTGTATGGAGCATGTCAAATAGGTGGATAGGGCAGCGCGTTTTCAATTCCACGGGGCGCTTCAAATCCTGCGGCGGCTCCACGAGCGCTTTCCAGGCCTTGGGGAAAGCCGCTGCGGTGGCTGTAATCCGGCGTGATACCCGCCTGGTAGGCATGCCGCTTGGTTAAGGCTTGGGCGCAGCAGATATCCACGGCGGTCATCATGCCGGCCGCTGTCAGTGCCCAACAAACGTTGACGCGCTTGGGATTATGCCGATCCTGCAAGACATAGGTGAGTGCGGCAAGGTCAAGCATGTCGCCGCCTACCCGGCTCCAGATCGACGGTGCGGGGTTGTCGGAAAGTGCGCCAATGCCGCTGATCACTCCCCGAGCGCCACAGGCGCGAATTTTATTTTCATGCCCGCGCAACCCCAGCTGTTCACCTAGCTTATGCGGTGCCAACAGCTGGTAAAGACCCAAGCCCAAGCTGAGCCAGCCAATTCCACGGGCGACCTTGTCGGCCGTGCTGAGTGAGCGGGTCATGTTGTTTGATTGATGATATTGATGATGCATGGCTACCTCCATGGCGTGTTGTTCAAGGCTTGAGAATCACCTTGACGCAACCATCCTGTTTATCGCGGAAGGTTTTATACATTTCAGGGCCCTGGTCCAGGCTCATTGAGTGCGTAATCACAAAAGAGGGATCAACTTGCCCCTCATCGATTCGCCGCAGCAGATCATCCGTCCAGCGTTTGACGTGGGTCTGGCCAGTCCGCACGGTGAGCCCCTTGTTCATCAGCGCGCCCATGGGAATTTTATCGACCAGGCCGCCGTATACACCGGGGATAGAGAGAGTGCCCGCCGGGCGGCATACATAGATCATTTCACGCAACACGTGGGCGCGGTCCGTCTCCATCATCAGCGTTTGTTTGACTCGGTCATAGGCGGAGTCCAGCGAGCGCGTGGTATGCGCTTCAAGGCCGACCGCATCAATACACTTTTCCGGGCCTTTGCCGTTGGTAAGTTCCTGCAGGCGGCCAAGCACGCTCTCATGATCAAAATTAATGACGATTGCCCCGCCCGCTTGGGCCATGGAGAGACGTTCAGGCACATTGTCGATGACCACGACCTGGCGGGCGCCCAGCAAAACGGCACTGCGAATACAGAACTGGCCAACCGGCCCCGCTCCCCAAATAACGACCGTATCAGTGGGCTGAATATCGCACTGTACGGCCGCCTGCCAACCGGTCGGGAAAATATCCCCTAAAAACAGTACCTGCTCGTCGGTGAGCGTATCGGGAACCTTGATATGCGTGGTATCGGCAAACGGCACGCGGACAAACTCCGCCTGGCCGCCTGCGTAGCCGCCGGTTAAATGTGAGTAACCAAACAGCCCGGCACCGCCGTGGCCAAAAGCCTTATCAGCCAAGGATTTATTACGGTTAGAGCGCTCGCAAACCGAGTAGTTGCCGCGCTGGCACTGCTCGCATTCGCCGCAGAAAATAGTAAACGGCACCACCACGCGGTCGCCAACTTTAAGCTTCTTGTTAGCGCTGCCCACCTCCATGACTTCGCCCATAAACTCATGACCAAGCACGTCACCACATTGCATACCGGGGATAAAGTGATCGTAAAGATGAAGGTCGGAGCCGCAGATGGCGCAGCTGCTTACATTGATAATCGCGTCGCGGGGGTGTTCTATTTCGGGATCAGGAACTGTGTCGTAGCGCACGTCGTTTTTGCCGTGCCAGCAAAGTGCTTTCATGATTGCTCCTCCTTACTCTTTTACAGATAATTAGCATCCTGCTATGTATCAACACCGATCTGTACCAATATCGGTTTGTATCAACATAGCTCAGACGCTAGGCAAAAAAGTTTAAGAAAAAGCAATTTTTCGAGGTTTTAGCGGCAATAAAGCGTTATTTCAGCCCTTTCTTTCAATATCGACATCGCTTGCCTGAGTAAAATCACCCAGCGCCATCATATGGCCAAGCTTGCCTGCCTTGGTGGCAAGGTACTGTTCATTGTGTGGATTTAAACCGGTAGTGATGGGCAGCCGTTCGACCACATTAACGCCATCCCGGGTCAGCGCATCCACTTTACGCGGATTATTGGTCATCAGCTTAAGCGCGGTGACGCCCAGGTGGTTGAGCATCGGTACGCACAGGTCATAGCGGCGCATATCAGCGCCAAACCCGAGCTGTTCGTTGGCTTCTACCGTATCCGCCCCTTGGTCTTGTAGGTGGTAGGCGCGAATCTTGTTGAGCAGCCCGATGCCGCGGCCTTCCTGGCGCAGGTAAAGCAGTACGCCGCGGCCCTCTTCGGCGATACGCTTAAGCGCTTCCTGCAGTTGATAGCCACAGTCGCAACGCATGGAGAACAGCGCATCACCGGTCAGGCATTCGGAATGAACACGCCCCAGTACCGGCGCGTCCCCCGTGAGGTCGCCCAGCGTCAGGGCGATATGATCCTTACCGGTCGCGTTGTCTTCGAAACCGTGCATGGTGAACGTGGCCCAGGGAGTGGGCAGTTGGGAAGCAGCAATGAAGCGAATGGTCACAGGTTACCTCGCAGATTAACCAAACCAGTTAACCACAACAGTATGAGCAAAGTGGGCGGGTAGTTTATCAGGAAGCGAGCTATGCCTCACGGCTGTTACTCGCTAAAATTAAAGCAGAGAAGAGCAAGCGTGGCTCACCCTGTTCAGGCATATACATTTACCGCGCGTGGATTAAGATAGTACTACTCCACAGACAAGCCGTTTACCCGCAGCGTGATAACCGCTGAGACACCAGAATTTTCACCATCTGACGGAACATTATGCTGCTACTTATACTTATCACAGCGCCTTTTATCGCCAGCATAATGGCCGCATTAATGCCCGCCAATGCCCGTAATCGGGAAGCGTGGCTGGCGGGTGGCGTAACGCTTTTAGGGCTGCTGATTACCGGTTTTCTCTATACCCAGGTAGGCGCCGGGGAGGTTGTACGGAGTGAATTTGGCTGGCTACCCAGTGTCGGCCTAAACGTCGTATTGCGTATGGATGGCCTGGCCTGGTTATTTGCCATGCTAATCCAGGGTATCGGTTTGCTGGTGATTATCTATGCCCGCTACTACATGTCGCCTGCTGATCCCGTACCTCGCTTTTTTTCGTTTCTGCTCGCGTTTATGGGTTCAATGCTGGGGGTGGTGCTATCGGGCAACCTCATACAGCTGGTGCTGTTCTGGGAGTTAACCAGCATCACCTCGTTTTTGTTGATTGGCTATTGGCATCATCGCGCCGACGCCCGCCGCGGCGCACGCATGGCGTTCACCGTGACAGCAACCGGGGGGCTTTGTCTGCTGGTCGGTGTCTTGATGCTTGGCCATATGGTAGGCAGCTACTCGCTTGATGTTGTGTTGGCCTCGGGTGACCTCATCCGTAATCACGCGCTTTATCGGCCCATGCTGCTATTGGTCGCGTTAGGGGCGCTGACCAAAAGCGCGCAGTTCCCTTTTCACTTCTGGTTGCCGCATGCCATGGCAGCGCCAACACCGGTATCGGCGTTTTTGCACTCCGCCACCATGGTCAAGGCGGGCCTTTTTTTACTCATGCGGCTTTGGCCATCGCTGTCAGGAACGCCTGAGTGGAGCTGGATCATCATGGGGGCTGGCGTATGCACCATGTTGATTGGTGCCTTCACCGCTATTTTCCAACACGATTTGAAAGGCCTGCTGGCCTACTCAACCATCAGCCATCTGGGGTTGATTACCGTACTGCTGGGCATTGGCACCCCCTTGGCACTGGTAGCCGCGATTTTCCATACCGTTAACCATGCCACGTTTAAAGCCTCGCTTTTCATGGCCGCAGGCATTATTGACCATGAGACGGGCACCCGAGATATGCGCCACCTGCGCGGCCTTTATAAAGCGCTACCCTACACGTCCACGCTGGCAATCGTCGCCAGTGCGGCGATGGCCGGCGTCCCGTTTCTTAACGGGTTTATTTCCAAGGAGATGTTCTTTGCCGAAGCGCTAAGCGTTGGCTCCGCGCAAAACTGGGGGATGTCCATTGCGGCGGTGTTGATGGGGGTCTTTGGCGTTACGTATTCGCTTCGTTTTACCTACGTCTTCTTCGGCAAGCTGCCTGATGACTTGCCTCGCCAACCGCATGAGCCACCACGCTGGATGCGCTTTCCTGTTGAGTTTTTAGTGCTTTGCTGCCTGGTGGTGGGCATTATTCCAGGCCTGAGTATCGGCCCCTTCTTGCACGCTGCCGTCACCTCGGTATTAGGCGAGGCAACGCCCTACTACAGTCTCGCCGTTTGGCACGGTTTCAACCTACCTTTGGCAATGAGTTTCGTCGCGTTAATCGGCGGTGTGGCGTTGTATATTTGGCTGCGTGTCCGCTATGGGCTAATTCAAGCCACCCATGTTCCGTTGCTGGGGCGCTTTAACGGCAAGCAAGCCTACGAAAACACCATGCTGCGGATCTCATCCATCGCCTCGTTGCTGGAAAAAATACTCAGCACACGGCGCTTGCAGCCTCAGCTCTTGCTTATGGTGGTGATGCTTCTGGCGGTGCCCATTTTGCTGATACGCCCTATCTCGCTGCTTGCTCTGCCTGCCAATGGGGAATTCTCCTGGCTCTTTGCCGGGCTATGGCTGATGGGGGCGATTTGCGCTGTCGCGGCGGCCTGGCAGGCAAAATACCATCGCCTGGCAGCACTTAGCCTAGTGGGCGGTGTGGGCATTATTACCAGCCTGTCGTTTTTGTGGCTATCGGCGCCCGACCTGGCGCTTACCCAACTAATGGTGGAAACCATTACCACGGTGCTGATCCTGCTGGGACTACGCTGGCTTCCCCCGCGTATCACGCCGCGAGAATTGAACATTACCGCCACTAAACGCGCACTATTTCGTCGCTCACGCGATATCGTCATTGCGGTGTGTGCGGGGCTGGCAATGGCCTTAATCAGCTATACGGCACTGCTACGCACGCCTTCAGAAGGCGGTATTTCTGACTTTTTCCTTACCCATGCCTTAAGTGAAGGCGGGGGAAGTAACGTGGTCAATGTGCTGCTGGTCGACTTCCGCAATTTCGATACGCTGGGCGAAATTGCGGTGCTGGCCATTGTCGCCTTGACCGTTTACGCACTGCTGCGGCGCTTTCGTCCCGCCCCTGAAAGCCTGCCCATTCCCGCTCAACAGACCAACAGCGTTGACCCTGCGGCCGGGCAAACACCTATCCAGCAAGTGGCAACAGGCTATCTCAGGATCCCCAGCGTCTATTTACGCTTGCTGCTGCCCGTGATGGGCGTCATCGCGGCCTACTTCTTTATTCGGGGCCACAACCTGCCCGGCGGCGGTTTCGTTGCCGGTTTGATCTTTGCGGTTGCGATTATTGTTCAATACATGCTGGCCGGTACGCAGTGGGTTGAAACGCATCTACGCCTACGCCCTCACCGCTGGATTGCATTTGGCCTACTGACGGCCTGCGCAACGGGCCTGGGCGCATGGCTGCTGGGTTATCCTTTCCTGACCACCCACACCGCACACTTCACGCTTCCTGTGCTTGGCGAGGTGCACCTGCCGAGTGCATTCCTGTTTGATTTAGGTGTCTTTGGCGTGGTCGTTGGCTCCTCGATACTGATGCTTGTGGCGCTGGCACACCAATCCGTACGCAGCCACCGCTTACCCGCTACCACGGCGCCAGCGCCCCTCAACCCTCAACAGGAGACCCGCTAATGGAAGCTGTTATGGCCATGGCAATGGGCATCATGTTTGGCTCCGGGGTGTGGCTGCTGCTGCGTCCACGTACCTTTCAGGTCATTACGGGCTTATTGCTTATTTCGTATGCCGTTAATCTATTTATCTTCATCATGGGGCGTCTCTCCATCAACCAGCCCCCCTTAACGCTTGCCGAAGGCACTATTGATCCCGCTTTGTATGCCGACCCGATGCCCCAGGCGCTGGTCTTAACGGCTATCGTGATCGGCTTTGCCACCACAGCCCTTTATCTGGTGGTGATGATTGGTGCTCGCGGCCTTACCGGCACCGACCACGTTGATGGCAAGGAGCCCCATTGATGAGTCTTCCTTGGCTGCACCATTTAATGTTGGCACCTGTTTTACTGCCCTTGATATTCGGGGCAGGGCTGATCCTGGTGAATGAACGTCATCACCAAAAAAAGTTTTTTATTAACCTGGCCAGCACGCTGGCGATGCTGGCGACCTCTGTCGCACTGCTTTTGCTGGCGGACCACGAATACTGGCCCGATGGCATTGGCCTCTACCTCTCTGCTAACTGGACAGCCCCCTTTGGCATTGTCTTGTTGGTTGACCGGCTAACGGCGGTGATGCTGCTGCTTGCGTCAATATTGGCGAGCGCTTCTCTGATCTTTGCCATGATCCGCTGGAGCCGCATTGGTGTGCACTTTCACTCGTTATTCCAGTTTTTGTTAATGGGCATTAACGGGGCCTTTCTTACCAATGACCTGTTCAATCTGTTTGTGTTCTTCGAGGTCATGTTGGCGGCCTCGTATGGCTTGATACTGCATGGCTATAACAGCATGCGTATAAGAGCAGGCATGCAGTACATTGTGGTGAATTTGTTAGCGTCGTTTTTCTTCCTGATTGGCGTGGCCCTGATTTACGCGACGACCGGCACGCTAAACATGACCGACCTGGCGATGCGCTTGAGCATGCTATCGCCGGAAGACCTCATGTTGTTAAAAATTGGCGTGGTTATTCTGGCGTTAGCCTTTCTCACCAAAAGCGCCATGTGGCCACTGGGGTTCTGGCTGCCCACGACGTACTCGGCGGCCTCGCCGCCGGTGGCTGCCATGATGGTACTGATGACCAAAGTTGGCGTGTACGTGCTGATTCGGTTGTGGTTACTGCTGTTCTCGGAAGGCCCTGCCGCCGGTTTCGGCTTTGACCTGCTGCTCTGGGGAGGCCTTGTCACGCTTGCTTTCGGCACCATCGGTATTCTTGCAAGCCAGGAACCTGGCCGCATGGCAGGCTATGCGGCGGTCATCTCATCAGGCACGCTGCTGGCCGCCGTTGGTTATGGCCAACCGGCGCTTATCAACGTGGCGCTGTTTTACTTGATCAGCTCGACACTGGCAGTTGCCGCGTTTTTGCTGCTGATAGAGTTAATTGAGCGTATCCGCACACCGGGAGCCGCGATGCTGGCATTAACCATGGAGGCTTTCGCGGTGGAGGATAAGCCGGAGGAGCCCGTCGGCAAGGCGATTCCTGGCGCGCTGGCCTTTTTGGGGCTGGCCTTCGCCTGCTGCGCCCTGATTATTACCGGGCTGCCGCCGCTGTCAGGGTTTATCGCCAAATTCAGTCTTTTTCATAGGCTGTTGAATCCTACCGACCTGCTGATTGAGCGGGGAATCGTCACTTGGGTCGTTATTGCGCTGGTCGTACTTTCCGGGTTGGCAGGCATTATTTCGTTAATGCGTTTTGGGGTACGGACCTTCTGGGCTGTCCAGAACCCGGTCGCGCCTCATCTGCAGCGCTCCGAAGTCATGCCTGTCATCACCCTGCTACTGGCCTGCCTGCTGCTCACCGTTCAAGCAGGCCCGACGATGGCGTATCTGGAGCGCAGCACAGAAGCGCTCAACCAGCCTGAGGTCTATTTGAACCGTCTAGGATCAACCGCTGCGGTGGGCGGTACGTTCGGGGAGTCGGACCAATGACACTGCGCTGGCTTCCCTCTCCTGCCTTATCGGGCGCCTTGTTAATCATGTGGCTACTGCTGAATCAAAGCACTGCGCCTGCACAGGTGTTGCTGGGCAGTGTCCTGGCCATTGCCGCACCGCTGCTCGCCAGACCACTGCGCCCACTCGCCCCAGCACCACTGCGTAAACCGCTGGTGTTGGCACGCCTGCTGTTTATGTCGATGATCGAAATCATACGCTCCTGCTTTAACGTCAGCCGCATCATCTTGTTCAATGCCAAGGGTGTAAAATCACAGTTCGTCCGAGTGCCACTGGATCTTAAAGACCCGTACGGCCTGGCGTTGCTTTCGTGCCTGATCAATTCAACTCCCGGCACCGTGTGGGTAGAACAGCTGCCAGACTCTAATGATTTGGCGCTGCATGTGTTTGACCTCCACGATGAGCAGTGGTGGATCGACACGATTAAAACGCGCTACGAACAGCCATTAATCGAGATCTTTGAACATGAATAAAAGGCGCTCAGTATGACCACACTGCTCTCTCTGGCAATTAATATCACGCTACTTAGCGTCTTGTTAGCCATGCTGCTGTGTACGGTGCGCTTACTGCGTGGGCCAACCGCACAAGACCGTGTACTGGCACTCGATACACTATGGATGTGCGCCATGCTGTTTGCCCTAGCGCTGGGCATCCGGTTTGGCAGCGTGATCTATTTTGAGGCCGCGATGCTGATTGCCCTGACGGGCTTTGTATCAACCATCGCGCTTACCAAATTTCTTATGCGTGGCGAGGTAATTGAATGAACCCACAGCTGGAGTCACTGCCGCTATGGGCCAGCCTGCCCATTACCCTGCTATTGCTACTTGGAAGCGCGATTGTACTGATCGGTGCATTGGGCCTTGTTAGGCTGCCGCACTTCTTCCAGCGCATTCACGGCCCCGCCATTACGATCACCCTAGGCACCGGCTCCATTCTGATTGCCTCCATGATCTACTTCTCGGTGCTACAGTCACGACTGGTCATTCATGAGCTATTAATCACTGCCTTTGTGATGCTCACTGCGCCGGTGGTGGCCATGCTGCTGATGCGCACCGCTGTTTATCGTGACCTGCGTGCTCGTGACCGCCGCCCAACCATTAGCGCAAACGAGAACAAGAGCAAGACAACGACCGAGGTTTATCCCTTTTCTGCGAAGGAAGAGCCGTAGCTTCGTGCCACACCGGCCTCTGCGTAGCGGATAGGTTTGGGCACGTTTTACACGTCGCCATGCCGCTTAGTTGGGCGTTCTCAAGTACACTCTCACCTCTGCCTTAAGCTTTAGAGACCCGAGCCAAGCGCCTTTTCAATCATGTTTCAAGTAAAGTATCAGCACTGGTTTGTATACCCTTTAAAATACACTACAGGTAAATTCCCCAAGGGCACGTGTTTATGACTTCCACACCGTTGCAAAATGATCGTTTTCTCCGCGCCCTGGCGCGCCAGCCCGTTGACCGCACGCCGGTATGGATGATGCGTCAGGCAGGCCGCTATCTGCCTGAGTATCGTGAGCGCCGCGCCGATGCGGGCAGTTTTATGGACCTGTGCCGCAACCAGGACCTGGCCTGCGAAGTAACGCTCCAGCCGCTGGAGCGTTACCCGCTGGATGCGGCGATTCTGTTTTCAGATATTTTGACGATCCCCGATGCCATGGGTCTGGGGCTCTATTTTGAAACCGGTGAAGGTCCCAAGTTTCGCAAAACCGTGCGCACCCCGGAAGAAGTGGCGGCGCTAAGCGTGCCCAACGCCGAGCGCGACCTGGACTACGTCATGCGTGCGGTATCGACCATTCGCCGTGAGCTGAACGGGCGCATGCCGCTGATCGGCTTTTCGGGAAGCCCTTGGACGCTGGCAACCTACATGGTGGAGGGCGGTTCCAGCAAAGACTTCCGTCACCTGAAAACCATGCTTTACGATACGCCAGACACCATGCATCAACTGCTGGATACCCTGGCCCAGTCGGTGACCGATTACCTGAACGCGCAGATTCGCGCAGGCGCCCAGGCGGTGCAGATCTTCGATACCTGGGGCGGAGCGCTTTCCACCCCCGCGTACCTGGAGTTCTCGCTACGCTATATGGAGCAAATTGTTTCCGGGCTGATCCGCGAGCACGACGGGCGCCGCGTACCGGTGATTCTGTTCACCAAAAACGGCGGCCAGTGGCTTGAAGACATCGCCTGCGCTGGTGCTGATGCACTGGGTATCGACTGGTCGACCGAGCTCTCCAGCGCCCGTGCCCGTGTGGGCCACAAGGTTGCGCTTCAGGGCAACCTCGACCCTAACGTGCTGTTTGCACGCCCGTCGGCGATTCGTGCCGAAGTCGCCCGCGTGCTGGAAAGCTACGGTCACGGGCCGGGCCACGTGTTCAACCTGGGCCACGGCATCAGCCAGTTTACCAATCCGGATAACGTCACCGCCTTTATGGAAGCGCTGCACGAGTTAAGCCCGCAGTATCACCAAGGCATTCCGGCCCAATCCACCCCATCACAACCAGGAGCCAATTGATGAGCGAATTACGCGGCGACCAGTGGTTCACCGAAGTGTTTGATAGCCACGGCAGCGCCTTCTCGCTGAAGATCTCTGAAAAGCTGTTGGATGTGCAGAGTGAGTACCAGCACCTGGAAGTGTACGCTACCGAGACCTACGGCAACCTGATGGTGCTGGACGGCTGCGTGATGCTCACCGACCGTGACAACTTCCTGTATCACGAAATGATCGCCCACCCGGCACTGTTTACTCATCCGGCGCCCAAGCGCGTGGTGATTATCGGCGGCGGCGACTGCGGCACACTGAAAGAAGTGCTGCGCCACCCGGGCGTTGAAAAAGTCACCCAGATCGATATCGATGAAGAAGTCACCAAGGCCGCAGAGCGTTTCTTCCCGGCGCTGGTGGAAGCCAACGACGACCCGCGTGCTGAGCTGCTGTTCGCTGATGGTGTGAAGTGGGTGGATGACGCTGCCGATGAAAGCATCGACGTGCTGATTATCGACTCTACCGATCCGGTCGGCCCCGCCGAAGGGTTGTTCAAGACTGACTTCCTTAAGCGCTGCCACCGCATTCTGAAAGCCGATGGCGTGATGGTACAGCAGAGCGAATCACCGCTTTATCACAGCGGCTCGATTATTCGTGAGCTGCGCCATGACATGCGCGAAGCGGGCTTTGCCAGTGTCGCCACACTGCCCTTCCCCCAGCCGGTTTATCCTTCCGGCTGGTGGAGTGTGACGCTTGCCGGTAAAGGCACCAACGTGGAAACCTTCCGCGAAGAGGCTGCCGCTAGCCACAAAATGCCGCTACAGTACTACACAGTGGATGCCCACCGGGGCGCCCTGGCGCTGCCACCGTTCATGCGTAAAGCGTTCGGCTGACGTTTATTTGAATAGCACGCCAGTAAGCGATGAGGCCGGGCACTGCTCGGCCTTTTTTGTGTCACCACGTTAAGGAACCAACAATGAAAACCCTTAAATGGATAAGCATTGGCGCGTGCGCCCTGGCCCCGACGGTTGCCTTGGGCACCACGTTAGAAACCGTTCAATCCCGCGATAGCGTACGCTGCGGGGTGAACGCCGCCCAGCCCGGCTTCTCCTCACTGGACGATAACGATACGTATCGCGGCCTGGACACCGATGTCTGCCGCGCGATTGCCGCGGCGGCATTAGGCGATGCCAGCAAGGTTGATTTCGTACCACTCGATTCGGTGGAACGCTTTACCGCCCTGCAATCCGGCGAAGTGGATCTGCTCTCGCGCACGACGACCTGGACCTCTAGCCGCGATACCACCCAAGGTATGCACTTTACCGGAGTGAGCTATTACGATGGCCAAGCATTCATGGTCGCAAGCGACCTGGGCGTGCAAAGTGCCGAAGACCTGGACGGCGCGGCGGTGTGCACGCAGTCAGGCACGACCAGCGAGCTGAACCTTTCAGACTATTTCCGTGTTAACGACATGCACTATGACGCAGTGGTGTTTGATTCTCCCGAACAGTCGATTGCCGGTTTTGAAGCCGGGCGCTGCGACGTCTTAAGCTCCGATGCTTCTCAGTTGTATGCCCAACGCATGCAGCTTGCCAACCCCGACATGGCGGTAGTGCTGCCCGAGATTATTTCCAAGGAACCGCTTGGCCCCGCCGTACGCCAGGGCGATGACCAGTGGTTCAATATCGTAAAATGGTCGCTGTTTGCCATGCTCAATGCTGAAGAACTGGGTGTCTCAAGCACCAATATTGATGAACACGCGGATTCCGATAATCCAGATATTGCCCGCCTGCTGGGCCAGGACGGCAGTTTTGGTGAAGGCATGGGACTCAATGACGACTGGGCTTACCAAATCGTCAAACAGGTGGGCAACTACGCCGAAATGTATGATCGCAACGTGGGCGTGGACTCTAACTTCAATATTACTCGTGGTTTAAATGCTCTGTGGCGCGATGGCGGCATTCAGTATGCCCCGCCCATTCGCTAGGGCTTACCGGTCAGCTGTCTGCCATCAACCATCGGTTGTCGCACCAAAACAGCGCATGCGGCAACCGTTTCTATTTTTTTGCACCTAAACTTTCGTAGAAGCAGAATCATTTTGCGTTGAAAAGCGCTGAATTTGGCGTTGTACCCACATTGGCATCTTCCTTGCTAGCTTTATATGTCATGCCTTCGCATGCATAACAATATTAATCGAGGAAGGGAATTACCATGTTGAACAAGAAACACTGGGTATTACTGGCCTCTGCAGGCGCCATCACACTGACAGGCGCCACTAACGCTAACGCAGCAACACTTGAAGAAACCATTGAACGTGGAGCCGTGCAGTGTGGCGTCAGCGACGGTTTGCCAGGCTTTTCAGCACCCGATGGTGATGGCAACTGGCAAGGGCTGGATGTCGATGTTTGCCGTGCGGTCGCCGCTGCCGTGCTGGGTGATGCGGATGCCGTCAACTACATCTCTCTCAATGCCGTTGAGCGTTTCACTGCGCTGCAGTCTGGCGAAGTCGATTTGCTTTCTCGTAACACGACCTGGACCACCACCCGCGATACCACGCTGGGCCTGAACTTCGCAGGCGTCAACTTCTACGACGGTATCGGCTTTATGGTTAGCCGTGACCTGGGCATCGGCGGTGCTGATGAGCTGGACGGTGCGGCGATCTGTATCCAAACGGGCACCACCACCGAACTTAACGTGGCCGATTACTTCCGCGCCAACGATATGGAATTTGATCCTATCGTGTTTGATACCTCAGAGCAGACCGTGGGCGGCTTCCAGGCTGGCCGCTGTGACGTTCTAACCTCGGATACTTCTCAGCTGGCGGCGCTGCGCATTCAGTTAGATGACCCGGATGGCGCCGTCATTCTGCCCGATATCATTTCCAAGGAGCCGCTGGGCCCGGTGGTTCGCCAGGGCGATGACACCTGGTTCAACATCGTGAAATGGTCACTGTTTGCCATGCTTAATGCTGAAGAGTACGGCGTGACCAGTGAAAACGTAGAGGAAATGACCAGCTCCGAAAACCCCGACATCGCCCGCCTGCTTGGCCAAGACGGTAACTACGGTGAAGGCATGGGGCTTGACGCTGACTGGGCTTACAACATTATTAGCCAGGTCGGTAACTACGCCGAAAGCTTTGAGCGCAACGTTGGCATGGACTCACCGCTTGAGATTGAACGCGGTGCCAACGCGTTATGGAACCAGGGTGGTTTCCAGTACGCACCGCCGATTCGCTAAGCGTCTCGCTTGACCCGGCCCGTCGCGCTTAGCAGATGAGTGCCGACGGGCCATTTGATTGACCTTCCGTGTAGCGGAGACGCCACCCATGTCCGTAAGACCCAACACTCGCCCCGCTGGCCACAAGCCACCGTTTTGGCGAGACCGTGCCAAACGCGCACTTGTTTTTCAGCTGCTTTTAACGGCAGCCGTTGTCGTATTTTTGCTGTATATCGTCGGCAATACTCAGGACAACCTATCCGCCCGGGGTATCACCACCGGTTTTGGCTTTTTAAATAACACCGCAGGCTTTGGTATCGTACAAAGCCTGATCGACTACTCCTCTCAGGATACCTACGGCCGCACCTTTTTGGTGGGCTTGCTCAATACGCTATTGGTCGGCGCCTTGGGTGTGGTGGCCGCGACGCTGATTGGCTTTATTGTCGGCATTGCTCGCCTGTCGCCCAACTGGCTACTGGCACGCCTGGCCACCGCCTATATCGAAACTTTCCGCAATATCCCGTTACTGCTACAGATTTTTTTCTGGTACTTCGCCGTGCTGCGCACGCTACCCAGTGCAAGGGACAGCCTCTCGTTTGGCGAGGTTATTTTTCTTAACGTGCGCGGTCTGTATCTGCCTGAGCCGCTTTTTGAGTCAGGCTTTGGGATGATTCCAGCGACCTTTATCGTCGCGATTATCGCCAGTATTGCGCTGTGTGTGTGGAACAAGCGTCGCCAAGAGGCAACCGGTAAACGCATCCCAGCCGGGTGGATATCGCTTGCGCTGATTCTGGGGCTGCCGCTGCTGATTACGGTCGCCACCGGCGTACCGATCACCTGGGATATTCCGGAACTGCGCGGCTTTAACTTCCGCGGTGGCTTTACCGTGATCCCGGAATTTCTGGCGCTGTGGCTGGCACTTTCCATCTATACCGCCGCGTTCATTGCTGAAATTGTCCGTTCGGGTATTCAGGCCATTTCCCATGGCCAGACCGAAGCCGCCCAGGCACTGAGCCTGCCGCGTAACCTGGTGTTGCGCTTAGTGGTCATTCCGCAGGCGCTGAGGGTCATTATTCCGCCCCTCACCAGCCAGTACCTGAACCTGATCAAGAACTCCTCACTTGCCACGGCCATCGGCTACCCCGACCTGGTCTCCGTGTTTGCGGGCACCACGCTTAACCAAACGGGGCAGGCCATTGAGGTAATCGCCATGACCATGGCGGTGTATTTGACCATCAGCCTGTTGGTTTCCATGTTCATGAACTGGTTCAACGCCCGCGTAGCGTTGGTTGAGCGCTAGGCGCCGGTGAGGATAGCTTTATGATTCATAATCAAACAATGATTGATCAGCGGCCTGCCCCCAGCAATACCCTGGGGCCCGTGGCCTGGCTGCGCGCCAACCTGTTCAGCGGCCCGCTCAATACGCTGTTTACGCTGGTAGGGCTGTACGTTCTTTACCTGCTTTTGGTACCGACCATTCAGTGGGCGTTCATCAACGCCGATTGGGTAGGCACCACCCGGGACGACTGCTCGCGAGAGGGCGCCTGTTGGGTGTTCGTTAATGCGCGCTTTACGCAGTTCATCTATGGGCTTTACCCGCGTGACGAGATCTGGCGCGCCAATATTGTGTTTGGCGGCTTTTTCTCCCTGATCGCCTGGCTTGCTATCCCGCGCCTGCCATTCAAGCGCTGGGTAGCCGTGTTTGCCTTGGTGGGCTTTCCCATCGCGGCCTACGTATTGCTTCACGGCGGCTACTTTGACCTGCCACGCGTACCTACCCATCGCTGGGGCGGTTTGATGTTGACCCTGCTGCTGGCATCTGTAGGCATGATCGGGGCGCTGCCGATTGGCATCGTGCTGGCTCTGGGGCGGCGCTCTAACATGCCCATCGTGAAAAGCTTCTGTGTGATTTTCATTGAGTTCTGGCGCGGTGTACCGCTAATCACCGTACTGTTCATGGCCTCGGTGATGCTGCCGCTGTTTCTACCCTCTGGTATTAGCGTTGACCGCTTGGTGCGGGCGCTGATTGGCTTAACGCTGTTTCAAAGTGCCTACATGGCCGAGGTCATTCGTGGCGGTCTTCAGGCGATCCCCAAGGGCCAAGAGGAGGCCGCCGCGGCACTGGGCATGACCTACTGGAAGCGCATGGGCCTGATCGTTTTGCCCCAGGCGCTGAAGATGATGATTCCAGGCATCGTGAATACGTTTATCTCGCTATTTAAAGACACCACGCTGGTCATGATCATTGGGCTGTTTGACCTGCTGGGGATCGTGCAGGCGGCGCTTTCCGACTCCAACTGGCTGGGCTTTTCGCTGGAAGGCTACGTGTTTGCCGCGTTTGTGTTCTGGATTTTCTGTTTCAGCATGTCGCGCTATAGCCAGTATCTGGAACGCAAGTTGAACACCGGCCACAAGCGCTAACGCCGCTTTTTCAAGAATTTGAGCAGGATTTAATCATGACACAAGCAGCCACCAACCTCTCTGGCAACAGCATGTCTAAAAGCACGTCTGACCTAATGGTCGAAATGCGCGGCGTTAACAAGTGGTATGGCGACTTTCACGTACTGCGCGATATAGATTTCGAAGTAAAACGCGGCGAGCGGATCGTTATCTGTGGCCCGTCCGGTTCGGGTAAATCAACGCTGATTCGCTGCATTAATCACTTGGAAGAGCACCAGCAGGGCGATATCGTAGTCGGCGGGGTGCCGCTGACCCAAGACGTAAAACGTATTGAGCAGATACGCCGCAGCGTGGGTATGGTGTTTCAGCACTTCAACCTGTTCCCCCACCTGACAGTGCTGGAGAACTGCTGCATCGCGCCCATGTGGGTTCAAAAGAAGCCGCGCAGGGAGGCCGAAGAGCAGGCCATGCGCTACCTGGAGCGCGTACGCATCGCCGAGCAGGCTCAAAAGTACCCCGGCCAACTCTCCGGCGGCCAGCAACAGCGCGTGGCGATTGCCCGCTCGCTGTGCATGCACCCGGATGTGATGCTATTTGATGAGCCTACCTCGGCACTCGACCCGGAGATGATCAAAGAGGTGCTGGACGTCATGGTCGAGCTTGCCGAAGAGGGCATGACCATGCTCTGCGTGACCCACGAGATGGGCTTTGCCAAAACCGTCGCCGACCGAGTGATTTTCATGGATCAGGGGCAGATCATCGAAGAAAATGCGCCGGAGCCGCTCTTCAATAACCCGCAGTCCGAGCGCACCCAGCTGTTCCTGAGCCAGATCCTGGGGCACTAAGGCATACGGGGAGGCGCGATCTAAGGCGCGCCCACTTGGGTAATGCTGGCCGGTAACAGAGCAGGCTGCTCACGGTGTTGGGTGAGTGGCCTGTCTTGCAAGGCGGTCAGCAGTATCTGTAGCGGGTCGCCGTGACTAACGACCAGGATGGTTTCTCCCTCGCACTGCTGCTCCCGCTCCTCTATCACCGCCATCATGCGCGCAGCCACCGCGCTCACAGCCTCCACTTGGTGTGAAGTGTGGTCGGCATTCTGGGCATCCAGCGCCCACACATCCGGATAACGCTCGTCCGAGCCGCCCTCCAACTCACCGAAGGAACGCTCTCTAAGGCGCCTGTCGGCCGTCATCGTAAGCTTAAAGGCCTCGGCCACGCGGGCAGCCGTTTGGGTGGTGCGCAAAAAATCAGAATGCACCACCTGCGTTGGCACCGGCCAGGCCCATGCATGCACGGCGCTCGCCAGTTGCTGCTCGCCGATAGTGGAGAGTCCAAACGCTTCAACACCCCGCCCGGGACTACTGATAATCAACGCTTGCTGGTTTGCCTGGCTATGACCATGACGCATCAACAGGTAACGATTACGCCAATGGTAGGAGGCGGCAAGAAAAGTGTTTGACATAACTTTGTAACAAACCCTAGATTGAGAGTGTCGATTTTCGAAAAATAAATATTTTGATGGCTAAATGTACATTTTCGAAACACTTGACGCCTTTTGATCATGGCACAAAGTATATAAAAGAACATCATTAGCCTGCTGAGCAACTGCAAGAACACAAAAATAATTCATGAATGAGGCCCCTTATGACTTCCATGACGTTTTGCAAGCGTCCGCTTGCCCTACTGACCACAACTACGCTCTTGGCACTGCTTTCCAGTCATGCCTACGCCGAATGCGAACGCGGCGACCTTGATGCGCTTTACTGTGACGAAAACTCCGATATGGTCGCGGACCGTCCCGCCGATGAGGCGCAATGGCTAAATCCCGACACGCTTATCTTTGCCTATACCCCGGTGGAAGATCCAGCCATCTATTCCGATATATGGCAGCCCTTTATCGACCACCTGTCAGAGGTGACCGGCCGCGATGTGCGCTTCTTCGCCGTTCAGTCCAACGCGGCCCAAGTGGAGGCAATGCGCAGCGGGCGACTGCATATCGCGGGCTTTTCTACCGGTCCCACGCCCTTTGCAGTCAACCTGGCAGGGGCAGTTCCCTTTGCATTAATGGGCTCAGATAGCGGCCAGTTTGGCTATACCCTACAGCTTTTCACCCACGCAGACTCCGACATCCATGAACTGGAAGACCTGAAAGGTAAACGGGTTGCCCATACATCACCCACTTCTAATTCAGGCAATCTGGCGCCTCGGGCACTACTGCCTGAACTGGGTATAACACCTGACGAAGATTACGAAGTGGTCTACTCTGGCAGCCACGACCAATCCATGTTGGGCGTCGTGGCGCGCGATTACGACGCCGCCCCAGTGGCCTCGGAAGTGGTTGATCGAATGGCCGCGCGCGGGCTTTACGACACCGACGACGTCCGCATGATTTTTGAATCCGACCGCTTCCCCACCACCTCCTATAACTACGCCTACAATCTGCACCCGGACCTGGTCGAGAAGATCGAAGAGGCCTTCTTCAGCTTCGATTTTAAAGGCACAGAGCTTGGCGAAGAGTTTGAGGGTGTCGAGAAGTTCATTCCCATCAATTACAAGGATAACTGGCAGGTAATTCGCACCATCCAGGCTGCCAATGGCGTGAGCTATACGCCTGACAATCTGGAAGAGTAAAACGTACCGCGCCCGCGTGGCGCGGTTTGTTAGCTACCGATGGAAGCGAAAACATGCTGGAAATCAAGAATCTGGTCAAACGGTATGGCCGCGACAAAGCCGTGCTGGAAGGTCTCGACCTGAAGGTTGAGGGCAATAGCGTGGTATCGATTGTGGGCGCCTCCGGCGCCGGTAAAAGTACCATGCTGCGATGTATCAATCGCCTAGTGGAGCCGACCTCCGGCTCCATTACTCTCAACGGTACCGAGCTTGTGCATCTCAGGGGCGCTGACCTGCGCCGTGCGCGCCGCAAGATCGGCATGGTGTTTCAGGGCTTCAACCTGCTGGACCGCCTGACGGTAATGGAGAACGTGCTGGCTGGGCGGCTGGGCTACGTGAATCTCTATCAGGCAATTACCCGCCGCTACCCGCAGGCGGATATTGAGCGCGCATTTATGCTGATGGAGCGTGTGGGCATTGCCCACTACGCCAACAAGCGCGCCGATGAGCTTTCCGGTGGCGAGCGCCAGCGGGTAGGCGTGGTACGGGCGCTGATGCAGGAGCCCGACGTGTTGCTGGCCGACGAACCCACCGCCTCGCTTGACCCGCGCACCTCCGAGCAGATCATGATGCTACTGCAGAGCTTGGCAAGCGAGCTTTCACTGCCGGTGCTGATCAATATCCACAACGTGGCCCAGGCCAAAACCTACACAGAGCGCATTGTGGGTTTGCGCCACGGCAAGATGATTTTTGATGGCGTGCCAAGTGATTTCAATAAAGACGCGCTGGACGCCATTTACGGCGGCATCGAAGCACCGGACGATGCGATAAGCGACGCCCCATCAGAGGAGCGCGCCCATGACCCCGCCTGAGGCTTCATCCAGCACGCCGCGCACCTGGAAGAAACCGCCGTTCATTGCCAATCCTCTACTTCGCTACGGGCTGATCATCGTCGTGGCAGTGTATCTGGTGTGGGCATTTGGTTCGCTACCGTTCAACTGGGCGCGCATCTCTGAAGGATTGCCCCGCGCCGCACGTATCTTCAGCGGCGGCTTTCCACCCAACCTCGAGCGCTACGAACTTCTCCTGACCGGCTTCAAGGAGAGTTTTCAGATCGCCATTTTGGCCACGCTACTGGGCGTCTTCCTGTCGATCCCTTTTGCCGTGATGGCGGCGCGTAATATTGCGCCCATGCCGATCTACCTGATTGGCCGTGCAGTCATCATTATCTCGCGTAGCTTTCACCCGGTGATCGTGGCGATTCTGTTCGTTGCCGCCGTGGGGTTTGGCCCACTGGCGGGCATCTTGACGCTCACGCTCTACTCCATCGGCTTTGTCGGCAAGCTTCTGGCCGAGGAGATCGAGGAGATAGACTGGGGCCAAGTAGAGGCCATGCGCGCCGCTGGCGCCGGGTATCTGGCCACGCTCTTCTACGCCGTATTCCCGCAGATTCTACCGCGCCAGGTAGGGCTTTCCATGTACCAGCTGGACAGCAACCTGCGGGCGTCTGCCGTGGTGGGTATCGTGGGTGCCGGCGGCATTGGCGGCACGCTGATGAACGCCTTCGGGCGCTATGACTATGACTTCGCCTTTGCGATCCTGCTGGTCATCATCGCGGTCATTTTACTCAGTGAAGGTATCAGCGGCTGGGTGAGGAAAAAAATATGGTAGATCATGCACAGAAACTCGCCGACCACGTTTGGCAACGTTTTGATCGCAAGGAACGTCTTATTCGCTTTGCCGTGCTGCTCATCACTCTGATGGTGGTGGTATGGGCGGTTCGCGATATCGATATCTTCTGGCCCTGGGTGTGGGATGCGCCCAACCAGATTTCCGGGCTGGGCGCGCGCATGTGGCCCCCCAGCGCTGCCGGGCTTGGCAATATCGTAAATGCCCTGATCGAAACGGTACACATAGCCACGCTTGCCACCTTCCTGACCATTTTTCTGGCATTGCCGGTGGCCTATATCGCCGCACAGAATACTACGCCCAACCGGGCCTGCCTGTGGCTGGGGCGGTTCATTCTGGTTTCCAGCCGCTCGGTGAACACCATCATCTGGGCGCTCTTGTTCGTGGCGATCTTCGGCCCCGGCGTGCTGGCAGGCATTCTCGCCATTGTGTTTCGCTCTATCGGGTTTATCGGCAAGTTGATGGGCGAAGCAATCGAAGAAATCGATAAGCGACCGGTCGAAGCCATGGAAGCCACCGGCGCCTCCAAGGCCAAGGTAATTGTCTATGCCATCGTGCCCCAGGTGATGCCAGCGTTTTTCGCCATCGTGATCCTGCGCTGGGATATCAACATTCGCGAATCTACCGTGCTGGGACTGGTGGGCGCAGGCGGGATCGGCGTCATTCTGCAGGGTGCCATTGATACCTTTGCCTGGCCTACCGTGGCGACCATTCTGATCGCAATTATTGTGCTAGTGCTGATTGGTGAAGCAATAACCAGTCTCTTACGACGTAAAGTGCTCTAGTTTGACCGAATGCCAAACGCTTGCCATGGTTAATATATCCCTAACGGCATGGAGGACGTTGACTGATGACAACCTATATCGTGGTAGCGGATGCCGCTCGAGCACGCATTTTCACTCGTGACTTTCTTCATCTGAAGGAGAAAGAGAGCCTGGTTCATGCCGAAGGGCGCCTGCATGAGGGGGATCTGATTACAGACAGTGCAGGCGCGGATGTACATGAGTCCATGTCATCGAGTTCACGTTCGTCTGCCGAAGGGGGGACAGCGTTAAAACATGAGAACGAGCTGTTTGCCAAAGAGGTGGCTCAATGCCTTTATAATGCCCGCGTCAATAACAGTATGGAAAAACTGATTATCGTCGCACCGCCCAAATTCCTGGGCCTGCTGCGCGAAAAGCTTGATGCGCCAACCCAGAAACTGGTACTCCATACGCTCTCGAAAGATCTTAGCAAAGCATCACTTAACGACATCCAGGAAGCCGTTAGCGACATGCGGTAAATAATTTCTGGCAATGATGGGGTTTCTACTAAAGTAGTGGTCGCTTTCGCCGATAAGCTAATCACCCTTACTCCGTATGCAGCAGCGCATACGGTTGCTTATCGACAAAGAGAGCGATCATGTTTTCCTCCCTTCGTGTACGTATTCTTCTGGCCGCTCTTGCAGCGATCACCCTTGGCTTGATAATCAATGGCGTGGTCAACTACGCAACGGTAAAACATCACAACGATGAACAGATAGCACGTAACCTTAAAGCGGTGGTCAGCGGCAATGCCAAAGCCTTGAACGAGTGGTTTAACGCTCGACTGGATATGCTGGAAAGCATGGAAACAGCAGCCACCAGTAACGCCCCCGGCCCGGCACTTCGTCAGCTCCTTACTTCAGGTGGGTTTATTTCCACCTATATTGGCTACCCTGGGGCGGGAGAGATTACCTATGATAACGACTTTCAGCCCCCAAGCGGCTACGACGCACGAGAACGCCCTTGGTACAAAGCGGCAGTAAGCACACAAGAAGCGATTATTACCGCGCCCTATATTGACGCTCAAACTCGCGAGCTGGTGGTCACGTTCGCTCGCCCGTTCTACCTGAATGGTGAACTGACTGCCGTGGTAGGTGCTGATATTCCTATCAGCAACATCGTCGAGACAGTGACAGGCATTTCGCCGACCCTTTCAAGCTTTGGCTTTCTCACCACCCACGATGGCACGCTGGTCGCCCACCCCGATGCTGACTTGATACTGACGCCTGTGTCAGCCATTAACGAACAGCTTACGGCAGGCTCCATCAATCAATTAATGGGCGCTACCACGCCTCTGCCTCTTGCCCTGCAAGGCGACAACAAGCTATTGCTAGGCCACGTGATTGGCGGTGAAAACGGCTGGCGCCTTATTGTCGCGTTGGACGAGTACGAAGCCACCGCAGGATTACGCGCCATTGCTACCTCTTCCCTTATTATCCTGGTGGTGGTCGCGGTTATAACGGCGCTCGCCTTTGGCCTACTGCTGTCGCTGCTGCTGCGCCGCCTGTTGGGTGTGCGTAACGCCATGGACAATATCGCCTCTGGTGAGGGGGACCTGACCCAACGCCTGCCTGAAGAAGGCAACGATGAAGTCACCCAAATCGCCCACTCTTTCAATCGATTCGTCGCCAGAATGGATGAGGTGATGCTGACCATTCGCGATAGTAGTCAGTCGGTACAGACCGCCGCCAATGAAATTTCCATGGGCGGGCAGGACCTGTCTCGCCGCACCGATAATGCCGCATCCAGCCTGCAACAAAGCTCGGCATCTATTGAAGAGATTACCAGCACCATTGAACACACGGCAGAGGCTGCACAACAGGCCAACCAGCTTTCGATGAATGCCTCTGAAGTGGCCAACAAAGGCGGTCAAGTAGTTGATCAGGTAGTGGCCACCATGGGCGACATCTCGGCAGCGTCGCATAAAATCAGTGATATTGTGTCACTGATGGATGGCATTGCTTTCCAGACCAACTTGCTAGCCCTGAATGCCTCCGTTGAAGCAGCCCGTGCCGGTGAACATGGTCGGGGCTTTGCGGTCGTGGCGGATGAGGTTCGTAAGCTTGCACAGCGCAGCAGCGATGCTTCCAACGACATCAAAACGCTGATCGATACCTCACACCAGACGGTCACCAACGGCACCGAACTTGTTCAAAGCGCCGGTGCCACCATGCGTGACATTGTGGAGAGTATTACCCGTGTCACCGATGTGTTGGGTGAGATTGGTGCCGCCACGCGCGAGCAGAGCGACGGCATCCATCAGGTTAATATCGCGGTGGCTGAGCTTGACCGCATGACCCAACAAAACGCCGCGATGGTGGAAGAGTCCACTACCGCCGCCGAGCATCTAAAAGAGCAGTCACTGCGCCTTTCCGATGTCGTTGGCGGTTTCACCCTATCAAACGGTTCAGCATCCCAACATGGCCGGCTTATACCGCCCTCTCCCACCCTCGCGTCACGCCATCGCTAATCACGGCATGGCTAGTCACGACATAACCAAGTGCTGAGGGCAATAAAAACCATGAATTTCAAGTCAGTCCGTACGTTAATTACCCTCCTGGTAGGCGGCTGTATCTTGCTGGTGGTGGCGGCATTGGCCGCCTACTCACTGGTTGCCAATGAGCGCTCTCAGGCGGTGGTAGAAGACCAGACCAAAGAGCTGCTTGAGCGCAATATCGAAGCACGCTTAACGGCGGTTGCCTCAGCGCAGGCTGAGCTTATCCAGGGCCAGTTTGAAAAAACCCTCAAGATTGCCGAAAATCTGGCCGCCACCAATGCCATGCTGGGACAGCGGGATAACAACGGCCGACCGGCACTGAACCTCAGCCGCCGTGAAATTTCGCTGCTGGTACGCCAAACGGTGATCACCAACCCCGAAATATTGGATGCCTATATCGGCTGGGAACCAAACGCCTTTGGTCTGGATGCGCGGTTTGCCGGGCGCGAGGGTCTTGGCTACGGTGACGATGGCCGTTTCCAACCTTGGTGGTATCGCACCGAGAACGGTGATTTAGCCGCGCTTCCTCTAGGAGAGACTATGGAGAGTGAGGCTATTCAGGCAAGCGGCGTGCGCAGCGGCGAGTACTATCTATGCCCGCGTGAAACGCTAGCCCCCTGTATCGTTGACCCGGCGCAGTTCGATTACGACGGCAAGCTCACGTTGGTCACCTCGTTCAATGCCCCTATCGTTGTTGATGGAGAGTTTCGTGGCGTTGCAGGCGTTGATTATACGGTCGACTTTATTCAGTCGATACTTAACGAGGCTAACCAAACGCTATACAGCGGCGCAGGCGAAATAGCACTTATCGCCTCACAGGGAGGCATCACGGCCTACACCAGCGATGCCTCCCTGGTTGGAAAATCAGCAAACGAAGCCTTTAACCCCTCCCTACAGGCACATATTCGCAGCGCCCAACAGGGCGACGTGGTCCGTAACGTTGACCAGGCGCAGGGGATGATCGAACTCTATTGGCCCTTTACCATCGGCGGTACTGAAACGCCTTGGGTATTGATGCTTCGCTTACCCGAGCAAGCCGTGTTTGCTGGCTTAAACAACATGCAGGAGCAGATGCATGAGCAACGCACGGCCTCCATGTTGAGCATGCTGGGCATGGGCCTCGTCATCGCGTTTCTGGGCTTGCTGGCCAGTTGGGTGTTGGGCAGCAGCATTTCTCGCCCGCTGCGAACCCTCGCCGAGCGTATGCGTGACATTGCCTCAGGCGATGGCGACTTAACCCAACGCCTACCAGTGCGTGGACGCAATGAAAGCGCCGAACTTGCCATTCAGTTCAACGCCTTTGCGGTCAAGATCCACGATGTACTGGTGGATGTACGCGCCAGCAGTGAATCCGTTCACCATGCCGCCAGTGAGATTACCCAGGGCGGCCAGGACCTTTCACGGCGCACCGACCAGACCGCGGCCAGCTTGCAACAAACGTCCTCGGCCATGGAGCAGATCAGCAGCACCGTCGGCCATACCTCCAGTGCCTCCCAGGAAGCCAGCGGGCTTTCTCAGACAGCGTCACAGCTGGCCTCGCGGACCAACTCGGCGTTTGAGCAGGTGGTGGTCACAATGGATGACATTCGCACTACCTCGGCTGAAATTCAGGAAATTGTAACCGTGATTGACGGCATCGCCTTCCAGACCAACCTGCTGGCCTTGAACGCGTCGGTAGAGGCGGCGCGTGCGGGTGAGCATGGCCGTGGGTTTGCGGTGGTCGCCGATGAGGTCCGCAAACTGGCGTCTCGCAGTAGCGACGCCGCCGCAGATATCCGCCAGCGCATTGATGCCTCAACGGGCAAGGTGGAAAGTGGCACCCAGTTGGTCCGGAGCGCTGAAACGGCCATGCATGAGCTGGCGGAAAGTGTCACACGCGTCACCCAAATGCTGGCCGAGATAAGCACCGCGGCAAGCGAGCAGAGCGACGGCATCAGCCAGGTCAGCATCGCCGTGACCGACCTGGACCAGATGACCCAGCAAAACGCGGCGCTGGTAGAAGAGTCCACTACGGCTGCCGAGCAGCTCAAGGATCAGTCTGAACGGCTCTCGACATTAGTCAGTGGCTTTACGCTTGAAGCCAGCAACACTTCTTCTCGCCATCAGTTGCCGCCTCCACCCTCTTCGTCCTACTAACCCATCAGTGGCGGCGATAGGTTGCTATATCGCCGCCGTATTGGGTGGATACCGGTTATATCCGCGCCATTGAACATCCAAAGCCGACGAGCGAAGATATTACACTCACGAAGGCCTTACCCCTTGCTTTCCTTATTAATGAGGCTCTACTCATGCTGTCGTCCCTACGCTTGCGCATTCTGGTAATCACGTTGGTTGTGATCACTCTGGCGTTAACCATCAACGCTTTTGTCAGCTATTCGACCCTACAAACTCATAACGACGAGCAGGTCGCCCAGCAGCTCGAATCCATCGCACAGGGTAACGCGCTAGCCATTGAGGAGTGGGTGGCCGCCCGTGCAGCCATACTGGAAGCAGCGCGCACGCCGGTGATTGATAACGACCCGCTCGCACCGCTGGTGCAGCTAGCGGAATCTGGCGGGTTTCTGGCGGCGTTTTTTGGCCAGCCTGATGGCAGCCATCTCTCGTCCGATGGCTGGATACCCGGTGATGATTATGACCCGCGCCAGCGCGACTGGTACCAGGCGGCGGTGGCCCAGGATGGCACTATCGTTTCGCTACCCTACGTGGATGCCAACAGCAATCAATTGGTCGTTACGTTCGCAACACCGGTCAAACGCGATGGCCGCCTTTACGGCGTCATCGGCGGTGATGTGGTGATTGATAATCTAGTTAGTCAGGTCAACGCTATTCAACCCACCCCATCAAGCTTCGCTTTCCTGAGTAGCGGTGGCGAGACGGTGATTGCGCACCCTGATGCGGCGCTAACGCTTGCGCCGCTAAGCCAAATCAGCAACGCCTTAACGCCTAGCGCCCTTCAACGACTGAGTGCCACCCAGGGCGCTTGGGAGCCTATTGACGTAAGCGGCCAGACCAAACGTTTGTCTGTGACGTCTATCGCCGGTACCAACTGGGAGCTAGGTGTCGCGCTTGATGAGCATGAAGCGACGTCTGGCCTGCGCGCTATTCTGAGCTCTTCGCTGATCACCCTGTTAGCAATCATCGCCGTGACGGTGCTGCTGCTAAGCCTGTGGCTCAAACGTGCTTTTTCTGGCCTTGAACGAGCGCGGGACGCGCTGGACGATATTGCCAGCGGCGAAGGGGATCTGACTCGTCGACTTCCCGAGCATGGGCGTGACGAAGTCGCTCAGATAAGTGGTGCCTTCAACCGTTTTGTCGGCAAAATGGAAGCTGTGTTGATCGATGTACGCACCAGCAGCGTATCGGTGCATCACGCAGCGAATGAAATCGCCATGGGTGGTCAGGATTTATCCCGCCGGACCGACAACACCGCGGCCAGCCTGCAGCAAACGTCGGCGTCTATTGAAGAGATCACCAGCACCGTACAGCACACCGCTGCCTCGGCTCAGGAAGCCAACAAGCTCTCGCAGACCGCCTCAGAAGTCGCCAATGAAGGCGGCCAAGTGGTCGCGAATGTTGTCACCACCATGGAAGACATTACCCGCGCGTCCGATAAAATCGGTGACATCGTTACCTTGATGAACAGTATTTCGTTTCAGACCAACCTTCTGGCACTCAACGCCTCGGTGGAAGCCGCCCGCGCAGGCGAACATGGGCGTGGTTTTGCAGTGGTCGCCGAGGAAGTACGCAAGCTGGCCAGACGCAGCAGCGAAGCGGCCAACGATATCCAAAAGCTGATCGAAGATTCACAAAGCAAGGTCAATAACGGCACCACGCTTGTTCGTAATGCGGGGGTCACCATGAAGGATATTGTGGCCCACATCACACGCGTCTCGGACGTACTAGAAGAGATAAGAGCGGCCACCAGCGAGCAAAGCGACGGTATCAACCAGGTCAACATTGCAGTTGCCGAACTGGACCGCATGACCCAAGAGAACGCCGCCATGGTGGAAGAGTCCACCACCGCCGCCGAGCAGTTAAAAGAGCAGGCTGATCATTTAGCCACCACCATTGGCAGCTTTAAATTATCGCAGCACGCATCAGCGCCCCTGGCATTACACTCGCCCAACGCGGTGACCGAGCATTGAGCACTTAAGGCACCGGCGGCAGCTCAATATCGTCACTGCGTTTAGCGCCTGCGGTCATTTCACGACACAGGCGCAGGAACTCACGCACGCCCGTGGTGAGGTATTTATGGCGGTGCCAGATAAAGGTGAACTGACGCTTTAAATCCAACTCCGGCGTGGGAAGCGGTACCAGGCTTCCCCGCCGGAAGGCATCGCGTAGCGCTAGCCGCGAGACACAACCGATGCCAAGCCCCGACTCTACCGCCCGCTTAATCCCTTCCGTATGCTCCAGCTCCAGCAACGTATTAAACCGGCTGCGCCGGTGGCGTGCGGCGTGCTCTAGTGTCATGCGGGTGCCTGACCCCTCTTCACGCATGATCCAGTCTTCGCGCAGCAGCTGTTCAAGTTCGAGGTGCTCTTTTCCCGCCAGTGGGTGGCGCGGCGAGCAGAAAACACACAGCTCATCCTCAACCCAAGGCTGGCTGATGATCATTTCGTCATCGCACTGGCCTTCGATCAGACCCAGGTCCAGTGAGTGCTGGCGCACGCCCTCAATAATATGGCGCGTATTACGTACCGAAAGGCGCACCCGGCTGCCTGGGTAACGCTGCATAAAATCACTGATCAGAAGCGTTGCCAGGTAGTTGCCAATGGTTAGTGTGGCCCCCACGTCCAGCGCCCCAACGCCTTGCTGGCCACGAAGAAGCTCTTCGATCTCCTCGCCGCGATCAAGCAACGCTACCGCCTTGGGCAACAGTTGAAAGCCCAGCGCATTTAATTTTAACCGCTTTCCCATGCGGTCAAGCAGTTGGCAGTCGAACTGGCGCTCAAGCTCGGCAAGCGCCGTGCTGGTAGCCGATTGAGACATGGCCAGCGCACGCGCCGCTTGCGAGACGCTCTCGTGCTGAGCAACCGCGACAAAGACTTCCAATTGCCGAAGGGTATAGTGCATACAGGGCCTATATCGATTTTAAAGATAAGTGTTATCAATATAATTCGCTTAACAGATATACCACCTTTACTTAGAATTGATGACAACATATTTCATGATTTTTTATTCTTTTAAAGAATATAGATGCTGTGATTTCCTGCCAGCATCGCTATAGGGAGACATTGGTATGAGTAAGTTTGCTCTGGAAGAAGTTCTCAGCGTTCACCACTGGAACGATACCCTGTTTAGCTTCCGCACTACACGTGAGCGCAGCCTGCGCTTTAAAACCGGCCAGTTTGTCATGATCGGTCTGGAAGTGAACGGCAAACCGCTAATGCGTGCTTACTCCATCGCCAGCCCGAACTATGAAGATCACCTTGAGTTTTTCAGCATCAAGGTGCCCGATGGCCCGCTGACCTCACGCTTACAGCATCTGAAAGTAGGCGATCAAATCATGGTCAGCCGTAAGCCGACCGGTACGCTGGTGTGCGACGACCTGCTGCCGGGTCGCAACCTGTATATGCTCTCGACCGGAACGGGCCTTGCACCGTTTATGAGCCTGATTCAGGACCCGGAAGTCTATGAGCGCTATGAGAAAGTCGTGCTGGTACACGGTGTGCGTGAAGTGTCTGAGCTGGCCTACGCTGATTTTATTACCAAAGAGCTGCCTGCCCACGAGTATCTGGGCGAAGATATCACCAATAAGCTGGTCTATTACCCCACGGTAACGCGTGAAGAGTTCCATACCATGGGCCGCTTAACCGACCATATCCGCAGCGGTAAAATCTTCGAAGATACCGGCCTTCCACCGATCGACCCGCGCCAGGACCGCGCCATGATTTGTGGCAGCCCCGCAATGCTGGATGACACCAGCGCGCTGCTGGATGAGCTGGGGTTGAATATCTCACCGCGCATGGGTGAGCCTGGTGACTACGTGATTGAGCGTGCGTTTGTTGAGAAGTGATGGATTGGCGAGGCGTGAAGAGCGAGGTGTGAATAGTCGAACCTGATCACTGCCCTCTCATACGTCACTCGCTGATAAAAAGCCCTGCGGAGATACTCCGCAGGGCTTTGATTCATGACTTACTACTTATCCCTCACGACTCACCCTTCACCCGCTTAAACCGCGTCTTTACCCGTTTCGCCGGTACGAATACGAATGACCTGCTCAAGCGGCATCACAAAGATTTTACCATCGCCGATTTTACCCGTGTTGGCGACTTGGGTAATCGCATCAATTACCTGCTCAACCATATCGTCATCGACAGCGACTTCCAGCTTCACTTTGGGCAGGAAATCCACCACGTACTCAGCGCCACGATAAAGCTCCGTGTGGCCCTTTTGACGACCAAACCCTTTTACTTCTGTGACAGTAATGCCCTGCACGCCGATATCGGAGAGCGATTCGCGTACGTCATCAAGCTTAAACGGCTTGATAATGGCTGAGATCAATTTCATTGCGACATCCTCTAGCTTGGTGGCCATTGTCTTGTCTATTGGGTGCGGCGAAAGCCAGCCACCTCTGGTGCTAAGCATACACCGCTACAGGCGGAGAATAAAAAGGCCTTCCTCGAAAGGAAGGCCATAAGGAGCACGCCAGCTCACTTGCTTAGTATTATGCTTATTTCTTAACGCTAAACTCAGGGTAGGCTTCAAGACCACATTCCGCGATATCCACGCCTTCATACTCTTCTTCTTCGCTCACCCGGATGCCCATGATGGCTTTCAGCACCAACCAGACCACCAGGCTTGTCAGAAACACCCAACCGAAGATGCCGGCAATACCCATCATTTGAGCACTGAAGGACGCGCCATCATTGGTGATAGGCACCGCCAGCACGCCCCAGATACCCGCCACGCCGTGAACGGAAATAGCACCGACCGGATCATCCAGCTTGAGCTTATCAAGCGATACAATCGCTACGACCACAATGGCACCGCCCACCGCACCGATAATGGTGGCACCTAATGCCGTTGGCGAGAGCGGGTCAGCGGTAATCGCCACCAGGCCTGCCAGCGCACCGTTAAGCGCCATGGTCAGGTCCGCTTTACGGAACCACAGTTTGGCCAAGACCAGCGCGGCAATCACACCGCCAGCAGCGGCCGCATTGGTATTGGCAAACACTTGAGCGACATTGTTGGCCGACTCGATATCCGAGACTTTTAGCTCAGAGCCACCGTTGAAACCGAACCAACCCATCCACAAAATGAACGTACCCAGCGTTGCCAACGGCATGTTGGCACCGGGAATGGCATGGATAGCGCCATCTTTACCGTACTTACCTTTACGCGGCCCCAGAATCAGCACGCCTGCCAGAGCAGCGGCAGCGCCTGCCATGTGGACGATACCCGAACCGGCATAATCCGAGTAACCCACGCTGCTCAGCCATCCGCCACCCCAGGTCCAGTAGCCAGAAACCGGATAGATAAAGGCGGTCATGACCACAGCGAAGGCCAAAAAGGCCCATAGTTTCATGCGCTCAGCGACCGCACCGGAGACAATCGACATGGCAGTAGCCACAAAGACAACCTGAAAGAAGTAATCAGCGCGCATGGAGTAGTACGGCGCACCTTCGCCACCCGCCAGCACTGAATCTACGCTGTGCTCAGTACCCAGCAGAAAGCCCAGGCTTGGCAAGAAGCCACCTGCGCCGCTGGAGTACATGAGGTGATACCCCACCAGCAGATACATGGTGCAGGCAATCGCAAACAGCGCGATGTTTTTCGTCAGAATTTCGGCGGTGTTTTTAGCGCGCACCATGCCTGCTTCAAGCATGGAGAAGCCTGCGGCCATCCACATGACCAATACACCGCACATCAAGAAGTAAAACGTGTCGAGCGCGTAGCTCAGATCAGCCAGTTCGTTCATTTGTTAGTTCCCCGTTGAACTACGAAGTAGCCCGGTAAGCCCCTGTTTAAACGGCATCAACGCCGCGTTCACCGGTACGAATTCGGATAACATCGTCGAGCGGCGTAACGAATACTTTGCCATCGCCGATTTTTCCACTGTTGGCGGCATTGCAAATGGCATCCATCACGCTTTCCAGGCGCGCATCGTCAACCGCCACTTCTACTTTTACCTTGGGCAGAAAATCGACCACGTACTCAGCACCCCGGTAGAGCTCGGTATGCCCTTTCTGACGCCCAAAACCTTTTACCTCTGTCACGGTAATGCCCTGCACGCCGTTGTCGGCCAGTGCTTCGCGGACATCGTCAAGTTTGAATGGCTTAATGATGGCGGTGATGAGTTTCATCCCATATCTCTCCTGCTGATAAGTCCTGCTAGATAAGTCCTGCTAGATAGCTAGCGGCATTGCCGCTGAAAATGGCGATGCTCTACTAATGCGCATACCGTGCCATTAGCTAATTTCTTATTAATTTTTAGTGGTTTAACAAAAAATAAGGCGCTTTTACGCACACCCCAAGATCGCGAAAGGCGTAGGACGCAACCGATTGCACCAAAAAAGAACCGGCACGAACGGTTGGCGCACCATGACTGGGCAACGAGATAAACGAATAAATGCACCAATGCCATACGCAATACATGCGTACTGGCGGCGGGTTGCGTATCCTTAAAATAGTGCCCACTTTTAAAGCATCATTATTTAAGGAGAGAACCATGACGCCCCAGGACCGTATTAGCCGTTTGGCACAACAGATTGGCGACCGCTTACAAAATGCGTCACAAGCGCCCGAAGATATTCAGAAAGGCGTTCAACAGGTGGTTCGTGGTGCCTTTGATCGGCTGGAGCTCGTATCGCGGGAAGACTTCGATATCCTGATGGACGTTCTACAGCGCACGCGTTCGCGGGTAGAAGCCCTGGAGAGGCAAGTAGCGCAGTTGGAAGCTACGATGGAAGCGAGTCAGCCTGAGAAGCACCTACCAGTCGCTACTGCGGCGACCAATAACGTTTCGCCCCGGGCTGAAACTGCCGACGCGAAAAAGCCCGCACCGGATAGTGATCTGCAAGACGATAAGTAGCGCTACGGCTTTTTTAACAGCCAGTCATCACCAGAGATGAGAACATCTATCATTGCGTTTCATGCCGCCAATGGTAGGATCACGGTTAACAAAACCTGTTCTCTGGAGAACCCATGAACCGTACTGCCTTGTTAAGCGCCGGCCTTTTGAGCGGCGCTTTTCCTATGCTCGCCTTTTCTCAGTCTCAGATACCGCCACAAACTGAAAGTATCTCACAGGAAACCATGGTGGTAGTTGGCTCGCGCGCACCTACGCAGATCAGCCAGATTCCTGGTGCGGTTTATGTGGTCGAAGGTGCCGAGCTTCAACAGCAGATCAACTCAGGAGCCGATCTGAAAACGTCGCTAGGCCGACTGGTACCGGGGCTTGATTTTGGCCCGCAAGGGCGCACCAATGCAGGGCAGAATATGCGCGGGCGCAGCGTTCAAGTATTGATTGACGGCATTTCACTGAATAACTCACGCGGCTTGTCGCGCCAGTTCGATGCCATTGACCCGTTCAATATCGAGCGGGTCGAAGTACTTTCCGGCGCCACTAGCCTGTATGGCGGTGGTGCCACGGGCGGGCTGATCAATATTATTACTAAACAGGGTGAAAGCGGCCGCCCACATTTCGAAACCCAGGCCAGCGTGACCAGCGGCTTTAACCATAGTCATGATCTTGACCGGCGCCTCTCTCAGTCAGCAAGCGGTGGCAACGAAACGGTGCAGGGGCGTATTGGCGTATCTCTGGTCGAAAATGGTCGCCAGTACGATGCTCATGGCGATGAGATCTTTCCAGATATCGCCCAGAGCGATCTGCAGGACAACCGTAGCCTGGATATTTTAGGCAATGTGCGCGTTGAGCTAAGCGACGAACAAACGCTGATGCTCAGTGGCCAACTTTACGAATCAGGCAAGCAAGGTGACCGCGGGGTTTACTATCCAAACTTGGCGACTGCTGCGCCTAATCTTAACGATGCCAATATCCGTGACGGCTTTGCCGCCGACCGCGACCCGCGCACCGACCGCAAGATGTTCAGCGTCAACTACCATCATGCCAATCTGCTGAACCAGGATTTCTATCTCCAGGCTTTTCATCGTGAGGAGGAATCCAGCTTCCATCCCTTCCCTTACGCAGCCCAAGACGGCGGCTACTACTTTGCGGCCTCTCAGCAAAATACCACGTTAAGTGGTTTGAAGGGGCTCTTCTCGGCAGATTTGACCGACAGCCTCAACCTAACCTACGGCGCCGATATGGATCGAGAATCCTTCGATGCCACGCAAATGCGTTTTGACCGCGCGGCAAGCGATGCGTCAGGCGGCCTTATACAACGAGCCGACCGCGTAACACCGCGCTATCCAGGTTTCGATATCGACACAATAGCCCTATTTGCCCAAAGCGATTGGTGGATCACCGATCAGTTACAGCTTAGCAGCGGCATTCGCCACCAGCGCATGGATGTGGATATCGACGATTACAATAACGTACCCGGCGGTTCAAGCAACTACAACGTCACGCTATATAATATCAGCACCCTGTACGACTTCGATAACGGCCACCAAAGCTGGCTCGGCTATTCAGAAGGTTTTGAGCTACCCGACCCGTCTAAATACTACGGAAAAGCAGGGCAAACCGTTGCTGACAACCCGCTGAATGGTATCAAGACCCAGCAGATGGAACTGGGCTGGCGCTACCGTGGCGGCGACTGGATAACTCAAGCTGCGGTTTACTACGCCTGGTCGGATACTGCCATGGAGCTTGATAGTGACTTAAACATCGCTCAGGTCGACGACGACCGCCGCGATTACGGCCTGGAAGCGTCGGTCACCCGGTTTATCGGTGACCATTGGGAAGTGGGCGGTACATTAAACACCCTCGTTTCAGAGAGTAAGGAGAATGGCAGTTGGCAGGATCGTGGCATTACCGTATCGCCTTATCCTTCTCAGGATAGCCTGACCACTCATATCGCCTGGTCAGACAATGATCGAACGCTGCGCCTTCAGAGCAACCATGCACGCGATTACAAGGACAGCGACGGTGACCGCATTGATGGCTTCACCACCTTTGATGTGATCGGCAGCCAAAACACCGACTTTGGCACCATGAGCCTGGGCATCAGCAACTTGACCGATGAGCAGTACTCAACGCCTTGGGGGCAACGCGCTGTGGGTTTTTATTCACCCACCTACGGTCCGGAATACCTCTACGATTACCAAGGTCGTGGCCGCACATTCACGCTGAGTTGGTCACTGGATTACTAAGCCACAGGTCAGTCTTTCGATGCCGACTATTACGTCTCTCACACCGTCGACACTTAGCCAACTGGGGCATCAGTTCGGCATCGATTACTTACACGCTTATCAAGGGCATGATCATCCCATTGCGCTGGGTAGCGTTAGCGACTTACCACTGCCCCCAGGGCTGCATATCACACTCTCCGATCTTGAAGTACGCCAACGCTACGCCTCACGTTCCACGCAGACAGTGCCCTGGTTTCTAAGTATTGTTTTGGAAGGCTGGATTGACATCGCCCAAGGCCAGAAGCGGCTGACTATAGGCGCGGGGCAGGGGCTTTGCGCGCACTTTACCCCGCAGGCGCCGTTGATCGTTGAACAACCGGCACAGCCACGGCTGCGTACTCTCAATATTGCGGTACTGGCCACTATTCCTAATGCGTTGCCTAGCGCTCAAGCGCCTCAGCTGCATGCCTGGGCGCCACCTTCCACACTCTTTGCTCAGCTACGCGCCACCTGCGAAGCGCCACTGGACGACTGGCGGCATTCATTAGTCTGGCAGGGGCTTGCCCTCCAGCTTCTTGGGCACGGCTTACCCGCGCCGCCTGCCAGAGAGGGTAAACCTGCACGAGGCATCAAAGCCCGCGAACGCGAACAGCTTGCTCAATTACATGCCGAGCTGCGCAATAACCCAATGACCGATTACTGCCTGAGCGGCCTGGCTCGTCGTGCGGCGATGAGCTCCAGCAGCTTGCGCCAGAAATTTAGTGCACTTTACGGCTGCTCAATTTTTGATCACTTACGCCACTGTCGGCTTCAACAAGCCTATAGCCACTTGGAAAAAGGCTATAGTGTTCAACAGACAGCGCATGCCTGTGGCTATCGCCATGCCACCAATTTTACAACGGCTTTCAAACGCCACTTCGGTGTTGCGCCAACAGAAGTGAGCAGCAGGGCCAGAACACATTAAGCGCATCATCAACACTGGCATCACGCATAGCTGATTTGGCATATTGCATAGCTCAACAGATCCTTAAAAAGCAATAATTCTCATTACTATAACCGGTAGAGAATTATTGTCATGCTTATGCTCCCGCACCGCTTTTCCTATCGCCACCTTGCGCTGTCCATTGCCTTGGCAGGCGGCTCGGTATCTGCCGCCTACGCCCAAGCATCACCGGATGCTGCTCATCAATTAACGACAGTCACGGTCACTGCTCAGCAGGCTGCCACCAAGGTAGAAACACCCTTTATCGAGACGCCACAAAGTGTGTCAACCATTACCCAGAAGCAGATGGAAGAGCGTGGCGTAACGACCGTCCAGCGCGCAACCGACTACACGCCAGGCGTTTACTCCAATCAGGTGGGCGCTTCAAACCGCTTCGACTATTTAGTGTTGCGCGGCTTTTCCGATGGCAGCTTAAGCAATACGTTTCTGGATGGCCTGAAAGTGATGGGCGATGCCAACTCCCACAGTTCGATGCGTATCGACCCCTGGTTTTTGGAAAGCATCGAAGTCGTTCGCGGACCTGCCTCCGTGCTCTATGGCCGCGCCTCTCCGGGCGGCATGGTAGCGCTGAACAGCAAGCGTCCTGAGTTTGAGCAAGGCGGCGAGCTGCGCTTGCGAGTGGGCAACAATAACCAGCGTAGCGCTGCGTTCGATCTCACCGGGCCGATTGACGAGCAGCAGCGCATAGCATTTCGCTTAACGGGTATTGCCAGCGGTGCGGACACCCAGTTCGGGTCCGCCGAAGAGCAGCGCTACGCCATCGCACCACGCCTGACATGGGACATGACCGACGACACCAGCCTAACGGTTGAAGCCTACCTGCAGGATGAACCTGAAGGCGGCTATCACTCCGGCGTGCCTTATGAAGGTGCCGTAACACCCCGCAATGGGCGTAAAATCAGCAATAATTTCTTTGACGGAGAAGAAGATTACGACGCCTACGAGCGCACCCAGCGTATGTTCGGCTACTCGCTTGAGCACCGCTTTAATGACCAGGTCACTGGCCGTCAGATGCTGCGTTACCTGAATTCGGACGTAGTACTCAATCAGGTATATGGCTTTGGCTGGACATCGCCCACTTCCAATGAGTTAACCCGCTATTACTCCGGCAGCGACGAGTCCCTTGAAGCATGGACCATCGACAATCAGCTTGAAGCTCGATTTGATAGCGCTGCTATGGCGCATACACTGCTCTTTGGCGTGGACTACCAGCAGCGCGAAAACAACGTGTCATGGCCTTCCGGTGCCTTCCAGCCCATTAACGCCTTTGAGCCCGTTTATGGCGATGATCCCGTCGCATTTTATGCCCCTACTCGGGAACAACATAACATTGAACAGACCGGTGTTTATCTACAGGACCAAATTGCGCTTAATAACTGGCGCTTCACGCTGGGCGGACGCTATGACTGGGTAAGCATTGATAACACGAACAAGGATACCGACGCTTCAAGCTCACTAAACGATACTCAGCTTAGCGGCCGTGCGGGCGTGGTGTATCTATTCGATAACGGCGTAGCGCCTTACTTGAGTTACTCCACCGCGTTTACGCCCACAAGCTTTGTGGATGAAAGCGGCGATTTGCTCTCGCCCATGGAAGGCGAGCAGTGGGAAACCGGGGTGAAGTACCAACCCAGCGGTAGCGCCAACCAGTACAGCGCGGCCATTTTCCATATCAGCCAGGAAAACGTAGCCACCAAAGAGCAGCCCTCTGACCCTTACCGCGCCGTGGGTGAAATTGAATCCCAAGGACTTGAGCTGGAAGCCCAGACCCAACTGACCGAAACGCTCTCGCTTCAGGCAGGCTATAGCTTTACCGATATTACCTACGCTAAAAGTGACGACGGCAACCAGGGCAACAATGCGATTTACTCGCCCCGGCACCAGCTACAGGCATGGGGACATTATGAAGCGAACAGCGGCTGGCTAAACGGCGTGGATGTAGGCGTTGGTGTGAGGCATTACGCGGATATCGCCGCAGACCGCGCAAATACCGAAAGCGTACCCGACTACACGCTGGTCGATGCCACCATCGGCTACGACCTCAGCCATGTGGGCGTTAACGACGTCGAAACCCGCCTTAACGTCAACAACGTACTGGATAAATCCTACGTAGCGTCATGCAACTCGCTGGATTACTGCTACTTTGGCGCTGAGCGCGGGATTACAGCAAGCGTTCACTACCGTTTCTAAACACTTAAGAGAGCCGCTGAGCCCCGTCGCCCTGTTTAACCACACGTCGTCGGGGTTTAGCTAACGACAAGCCTGCACGGCGTTGCAAGCAAGAAAGATTATCGTTTAAATAAAGCTCTTCTTTCAAAATGGCTCTTTCTCATGCGCCGTACCGTGACGCTTTTTTTCGCCCGAGCCGCGCTTCTGCTCACCAGCCTGCTAGCATTTACCAGCGCCCATGCCCAGTTTGCCACGGTGGATTGGACCATTGCCGAGACGTTGGTGGCTATCGACGCGCCGATCAGCGGCGTGGCCCAACAGAAGGACTACTACGACTGGGTCGGCGAGCCGCGACTTCCAGAAGGTGTGGCCGACCTTGGGCTGCGCACCCAGCCCAATTTTGAATTGTTGGCCCAGCTGGCTCCCGAGCAGATATTGATCTCGCCGATGTTTGCTGCACTCACGCCTCGTCTGGAGCGCATCGCACCGGTAACCTCCATTCCGCTTTACTCTCCCGGCGCCGATACCTGGCAGGAAATCCAGGCATTAACGCGCCAACTGGGTGAGCTCACCGAGCGACAGCCCCAGGCAGAACAGTTAATTGCCGACACACAGACGCTAATGGCATCACTACGTGAAGCGCAACCTGACACCGCACCGCTATTGATGGTGCAGTTTATGGATGCACGCCATGTGCGGATCTTCGGGGATAACAGCCTTTACAATGCGGTGCTTGAGCAGCTTGGCCTGGACAATGCCTGGGACCAACCCACCAACGCCTGGGGGTTCGCCTTAGCAGGTATCGAAGTGCTTGCCCGCTATTCAGAAGCGACGCTGGTAATTGTTGACCCGGTGCCCATGGGCGTAGAAGAAGAGCTGGCAGAAAGTGGCCTGTGGCAACAGCTGCCCGTTGTGCAAAGCGGCAACTTTTTGCGCCTGCCACCCGTATGGAGCTTTGGCGCACTGCCCTCAGCCCAGCGCTTTGCCCGTGTGTTGGCTACCGCCCTGGATGACTTTTCCCGCCACAACCAGCCCACTCCTTAGAAATGACGTTCGCACTTCGCGTCATATTCCCGCCAAAATCATAACGCTGAAAACCCTGCCTGCTATCAAAGTTTTCTTAGTTGCGTTAAGTTAACCGCTAACGTCAAGTAGAATTAGGAAATAAGCGAGGAAGCGGAATGACCTTAGCCATTGTGGCCACGCGTGCGGGCGTGGGCCTGGATGCACCAGCCGTCCATGTAGAAGTACATCTTGCCAACGGCTTACCGGGGCTTACGCTGGTTGGGTTACCCGAAACAGCAGTCAAGGAAAGTCGTGAACGCGTGCGTAGCGCATTGGTTAATGCCGGGTTTGATTTTCCCAACACCCGGCGCATTACGCTCAACCTGGCGCCTGCGGACCTTCCCAAGGAGGGAGGCCGGTTCGATTTGCCCATCGCACTCGGCATTCTTGCGGCCTCAGGCCAGATTCCAGTAGACGCGCTAGAAGGCATGGAGTGCGCGGGCGAATTGGCGCTGGACGGCAAGCTGCGCGCCGTACCCGGTATGCTTCCTTTCGCGCTGGCAACGCGCCGGGCCGGAAACGCTCTGATCATTCCTCGCGCCTGCGCCGACGAGGCCGCACTAGCCGGTGACTTACCGGTACTACCAGCGGATACGCTTTGGCAGGTCGTTGCTCACCTACTTGGGCAGGAGAAAATCCTGCCCCACCGCCTACCCGCCTCAGTAAAAACCACCACGCCAATGGCCGATTTAGCCGATGTACGCGGCCAGCAACAGGCGCGTCGCGCGCTGGAAGTCGCCGCGGCGGGAGGCCACAATTTATTGTTCGCAGGCCCGCCTGGCACGGGTAAAACCATGCTGGCCAGCCGCCTGCCGGGCATTCTACCGCCGCTTTCAGAAGAAGACGCCTTGGCGGTCGCCGCCGTGCGCTCGGTATGTGGGCTGTCGCTGGATGCTGACTGGGGCAAGCGCCCATTTCGCCAACCGCATCATAGCGCCAGCGCCGCTGCGCTGGTGGGCGGTGGCTGTGAATTACATTAATAAAAACGACTAAACAAAAAACTGCACGACTGGCATACTGCACTTAAGAAAAAAATAGGTGCTAATATTTGCATGGCTAGTCGAAATCTAATCACTAATTTTGAAGAATTTCCTCACGATGGTCGCCACTGGATGATACGGTGGGTAGATGGGTACCAATCGCATGAGGGACGAACATCAACCCCCTCTGTTGGCGTCAAGCTTTGTCCAGTAAGCTCGAACCCAAACAAACAAGAAATCTGCAAGCCTGCCAGCCTGAGTGAAGAGATCCTGGTACGCGCACATACGGGAATAGTTCCAGAGCTTGTTTTAGGTACCATATACAAAAATGGGCGCCTAATTGGTCGCGCTAATGCTCAAACTATTAATATTAATGCAGATTTAACAGATAACAGTTCTAGAATTGTTAAAGCAAACGATATCATGCCTGAAAGGCCAAGTTGGTGGAAAGATGAATTCCCATACCGTTGGATAGGGCAGTCAGAATACAATCTTGGAAAAGACTTTTCTAACAGCTACTGCGTTGTAATTCAGCAAGCACAAAGTACCTATATAATCCCTTGCCACGAAGTTTTTAGGGCCCTCATGGCACCCTCTTCTGAGTTCGCACTAGCATTAACAACGGGGCCATGGGCAACAACTAGGGAAAGAATTGTTAATATACAAAAAACTGGAACAATTTCCGATGACGAATGGTTGGTAATTTTAAGAAAGAGAATTAAGGATAAGTTTGCTGATAATGCAGCGAATCTCACTATTTCTGAACATGGCATTCAAGCAGCTAATGCTATTTATGCTAATGCCTTAAGGGCTACTGGTGAGTCTTATATATATGCAGGCATTCCTTTTCTAGTTAACAATTTTAAATTTTCTGTACGTGCAGTTCAAATACAATCAGAACCTAACAAATATCTTTGCTTGGAGATAATCTCAGCAACGTGGCCTTTTAGTAACTTGACAATCCACCATGGTCGCGACAATAGTGGCGAGACAGGCAAAGACACTATAGATTCAGATAAAGATAAGCCTTGGCCAAATGGCAGTCAGAACAACAGCAGCCCAAATGATGATTTAGCGATTTCTTCTAAAGAAGATCCTGCAGCGAATTCTGGGCTTGATGAAATCAGCTCTTTAGGGGTTGCTTGGAAAAACAAACCAGAATTAAAAAAAATTGAAAAAGAGGTTAGTTATAAATACCTTACAGGAAAAGTAACGCCTATTGAAAATCAATTTTTCAAGTATGGCACTTCTGGATTACCGACGCATGGAAATACAGAAACAAAGGAGGTTTCTGCGGAACAGGTCGGCCAAACAAACATGCCTTATAGGTTTTTGCAGTTAAAGAAAATGTTGAATCTGCTTCGCAATAAAAAAATAATAAGTAATCTTTTCTGCTATCAGCCACAAGAAGGCGGTCTGTTTAGAGATAACATTCTGACTTGGCCATTACCCAAAAGAGTTATAGACGAGTATCAAAAAAAACACAGAAGGGACAAATGGACCACGTTAACACTTTCAAAACATAGAAGCGTTTTAGTTTATCATTTTGACTACAGCGGAAGTAGAGTATTTCTTCTTGAAATTGAATGTAGAGAAAATGAGGGTGGGTACTGTGCGTTACTGCTTGAGATAACAGAAGAAAACCATCAAGCGACTATCAAAAAAGTTATAAACCACATAGCATTTTTCCGTGGAAATTTAAAAGGAGCTGAAAGTAAAATTCGAGCTTCTTCGGGTGTTTTAGATATGAAAACATGGGTACACGCATATAATAAAAAGCAAGATAGCAGTTCATCTATAAAGCCACTTAACCATGTAAGCTTCACCAAAGCTTTAAGAACGCTCACAGGCGAATAAAGACTAAAGTAATTTAAAATATATAAGCTAGGTGAAACGTACCGAAAGACGTCATCCAGAGGGCGGTTTTTGTAAGAGGCTACTTTAGCAGCCCTTCCGAAAGCCGCAATTCATGCTAAACAGCATTGCCCTCTTGCACCTTCAAACAATCCTGCCAGATTCACTATGCGACGATTTGGTCAGCCTCTGCGTGCCAGAAGAGACAGATATCCAGCGAAGCTATGTGGGATGCATCGACTCAACACGAATCGCCAAACAGGCACTACAGAGCGGGCGAGGAGTACTAGATCTTGTACGCGAAGAAGGGCTTTTAGACGACGCTACGCTGAGTGAAATTCAGCGTCCCGCGAACATGATTGCTTCGAGACAAGCAACACGAGTTACGCCGGTCAGCGGGTAACTTCCTTGTTTCGATAAGAGTAAGTGACCTGCCTAGATTTAAACCTTCAAGTGGCAGGTCACAGTAAGGTTATAATTACTTTACAAAAAAGTTAATGACCTATCTAGCCCAACAAGCCCTTAAGCGCTTCTTGTGCAGCATTATTTTCGTGCCCCACAAAAAAAGGATTATCTTTTATAACAGCGTTTTTCGCTAGATTGAGTGGTTGGAATGGATCTGAGGTAATATCAATCTGATAGTCCCTCAGAGATCTACCAAACTTACCCAGTGCAATGCATGTGACAGAATTAGCGCCTGCTTTACGCAAAAGTGCGGCGGCTACACCGAAAGACACCCCATGAGTAGTACAGTCATCTACCACTATGACATTACGCCCGGTGAGGTTACCGCGATATTTAGGGTTTAAATGAATAGTTTCTATCTGTTCGGTGGGATCAAGTCGATCTGTTCTTGAACCAGCTGACGACCGCTTAGTTGATGGTTTATGACGCACAAACAAGGGCTCTCCCTTTCTCGCCATACGAACTTTTGATACAGTTGTCCTTAAGCGATGCGTAAAATCGCTGAGTACCTCGCTATCACTGTTATCGCTAGCTGACGAAGGAAACACTCCCCAAAAAAGCTTTGGAAACGAGTCAACACCCTGAGTTAGCAGAGATCTCGCAACCATTGCAAGTAAGGCATTCAATCGAGGCCCCCCTTGTTTTATAGTACTAGTTAGATGCGCGCGAAATTGTTTTTGATCAAAGTCTTTTCCGAAAGTAGATAGATCTGAAAGAGCATGTACAGAATACGAAGCGCCTTGGCCATTGAACCACCACTTGCCATCCCACTCCGAAGTTAATCGAAGGGTTTCCTTAAGAGAACGTGCACAATCCACTTGAATACCGAGCTCAGACACTCTTGGGTCATTTGACCAACCGGCTGCAACCATAACCGCTTTACCATTCTTACCCATGGCAATGTCAGCTTGCGATCCAACTAGCACTAAGACATCTTGCGGCGCGATTTTTAGCTTTTCGGCAGTTCTTTTAATAATCCCTCCATTTTGCCGTCCTAGCTCTTGCTTAAATATTACACCGGTTTCGGCAAATAACTCATCAAACCAACCCGGTTTGGCGTTATTTGAGACAATCCCAACCTTATGATTATTTTGAGCTGCTTCTATCAAAACCTGTGCAATAGAGGGATCGGGGTCACCATTAATTAGCAGCGCACTGGGAGAGGTTACTATCAACATAGGCTTCTTTTCATATTGTTAAAGTGACTAGGAACTACCTAAATTTCTAAATTCTGTTGCACTGGTTCGGTCGCGATATCTTCTGATTGCTCGGAATCCACTTGCAATGAGGAGGTATCCAAATCCAGTAGCGCTATAAGCTGCTCGGTTTCTCTAGGTATCTCAAACGATGTTGCGCCACGTGCACGCTCCGAAAAAACCATTTCTGGTCGGGCTTTTGCTGTTCCTGGCAGGAATATATTGACCACTTTTCTTTGGTATTTTGAAGCATATTCAACAGTGTGAGCTGTGCCGCTCTTTATTTTCCATTCAACTGGAATAACAAACTCAGAAAGGCCTGCCTGGATTCGATTTCGCCTCACAAAGTTCTCACCAGAATAAGATTGATGTGGCAGGTATTCTGTTATGACTGCCCCGCCATTCATCAAAATTTTCTCACGGATCTCTTGAGAGCCTTTGGGGTAATCAAGGAATATTCCATTTCCTAAAACCGCCACTGTGGGCAAGCCATACCTGAGAGACTCCTGATGAGCAACTTGGTCGATGCCAAAAGCGAGGCCAGATACTACCGTTCTCTCTGAATGTGCAAGTGTTGCGACAACGTAGCGAGCCAAGAACTCACCATCCTTTGAAGGCTTACGAGTGCCCACAACAGCAATTGGACGATTATAAAGGGTTCGAATATCCCCTTGGATAAATAGCCAGCGCGGCCCATCTTCAATTTCTTTAAGCCTGCCTGGGAACTCCTCCTGATCCCGAAAGACTAGCCGTGCTCTATATTTGGCCAGTTCCCTGGCTAGCTGAAGGCCAGCCTCCCAGACTCTATGCTGCCACTCTTCAGGACTTTCACCGTCCAGCAAAAGTGATACCTTCAGCTCTTTTTCAAGAACAGAAATCGGTGAATTTTTGAGAAAGTCTTTGAACCCTTTCCCGGGCAACATCAGACGAAATAGCGTCCAGTACCCAACACCTTTGATAGTCGATAGCGCAAGAAAAGCTACGACTTCATTACGCCAAAAATTGGCACCACGATCCATGCCTTACATTCCCAGTTAGCCGCTTTTTTCGTTATCCATAGTAGAGACTACTTGAATTCGGGTTCGCGCAGAAGAACCTGCCTACGCCAGTCGTACCTTTCACGTCACTTTTTCTTATTAAGCACGTACTGAAGGTCATTCCACTGCAATTTAGAACTTTTGTATTCTTGGCAATGCCAGTAATGACCCTAGCCCATAAGCCCCCATGGGTGACAGATATTAGCAATATTGTTAAATGACGAAGGCAGCTTCATGCCTACAACAATACGGCCTAGTTAGTTCATGTTACCCAGGCCAAGAAGGCGCATCCGGTAGTGACAATGGCCTTTGATCAAGGCCCGCCCTGACTCTTTTTTACGACACATCTTGCTCAAAAATGTCCAACAGCCTCGCGCTAAAAGCGCTTTATTGGCCACTTCAGAGCAGATCATGATTAGAGTTTGCTTCCGACGTCGTCACGAAAATAATCCTCTGATGCAACTAGGCCAAATGTGCTGTTCGGCTCGTTAGCCTCTATCCCAACCTCCTCACTGAATAAATTTTGTATACGTCGCTCCTGTTTTAGGTACGCAACTGTGCCAAAAAAGCAACTCTCACAGAGATGTAGTTCGTAGCGCTCGCCATCGTGCTTAGCCCCGTATCCCCAATGAGCTTGGAGCGTCGCAAATTCAAGCCCAACATTCGCTACCCGAGTGGAGCATAGGCATACATCGCACATCACATCGGTGACGGAATCGATTTCCACCTTTTCAATAATTTTCATTTTGATTCTCCTACATTATTCAATCATCTATCTCCCAGGCCCAATAATCTGAAGAATTGAATGATCCGGTTACACCATTGGCTGCCACTAGATCATGATGGAACCCCAATGAGGGTGGTAGTCGCTATTTCGTACAGCACCCGGTTAGGCCTAACAGGATTCACTAAGCCTTTCATCGCCGCCTATTACGCTGAACGCTTCCGCTATCAGAATACGCTCAGAAACGGCTTGCGAATGAATGAAAATAATGACACTTTCCCTTGAAACACTAAGAAATAGTAGGGAA
>NZ_JBQSYY010000023.1:0-50053 GCF_052379785.1 Halomonas sp. 72
CGCAGGCGAGGAACGAGCCTGCGGCACCCGCGAAAGGCGGCGCCAGCCGCCCGGATGTGCCGCCCAAGCCCAGGACCACACCCAATACCGGCAGCGCGGTGCGCTGCTTTGCGGGTGCGCTTCGCTTACACCGCACTACGATTGAAGCTCTCCGCACCGATATGCGCAGAATCGTAGCGCGCGGTAACAAATGCCGCGCCCGATGGCTAAACCACGCCTCTATGCATCATTTACGCGGTGGTGGCATTTTTCCGTTAATGCCCCCAAACAACAAAATCCGGGTTGAGGGTTTCGTTGGGGTTGGCATAACAAAGCGGGGTGCCGTCCAGGGTTACTACTCGTCCACCCGCTTGTTCGACGACCGCTTGCGCGGCGGCGGTGTCCCATAGGCTGGTGGGGCCGAGGCGTGGATATACATCGGCACTGCCTTCGGCGATGATGCCAAATTTCAACGAGCTGCCCATGGGCCTTGTCTCGTGGGGGCCTAGCTGTTTTAACCAATCTTCCAAATAGGGGCTGGCATGGGAACGGCTCCCCATTACGCGCCACGGGGTACCTTCTTTTGGCCTACCGGAAACATGAATAGCGACTCGCTGCCCGTACTTATCAATCTTAAACGCCCCCACGCCGCTAGCTGCGATATACGCCACGTTGAATACCGGTGCCAGCACAACGCCCAATACAGGCTTGCCGTTCTCGATGAGGGCGATATTCACCGTGAACTCATCATTACGCTTTACAAACTCTTTCGTGCCATCCAACGGGTCCACCAGCCAGTAGCGCCCGCTGGCATCCGGCCCGGTGAACGTCTCGCCCCCTTCTTCGGAAAGAATGGGGATCCCCTCTGGAAGCGCTTTCAGCTTGTCTAAAATAATCTGGTTTGCCGCGTTATCGGCGGCGGTAACGGGGCTGTTATCCGCTTTAATCGCTACATCGAACGGTTGAGCGTAAACACGTAAAATAGCATCGCCCGCCTCACGAGCAATCGCACATACTTCTGTTAACAATTCATTCATACCGCCCCCTTGTCTGCTACATCGTTTTAACCCGCACCCTTGGCTTTGTACGAAAACTGCTTGCGCTCGACCATACGGCGTTAAAAATCAGCTCAAAATACTCATTTACCCATGTAAACTCCGTTTTTTCGCTGATTTTTGCCTGGTCTGGCCTTCGCTCAGCGACTTTTCGTACAAACCCTAAAACGTAAAAGCCGCCAAAAATGGCGGCTTACGATGCAAACATATATACGTGCTAACTTACAGGTTATAGCCCGCTTCACGGGCAAGCGTGTTATTCGCTTGCAGCCAGCCTTCAATATGGCCGCAATCGAAGGTGCGCCCTTTCATTCGGAACGCCTGGACCTGCTGACCTTCCTGCATTAAGCGATCAATGGCGTCAGTCAACTGAATTTCATTACCAGCGCCAGGCGGCTGGTCGCGTAAAAGCTCCATAACCCGATACGGCAGAATATACCGGCCAATGACCGACAACCGTGAAGGCGCGTCTTCGGGCTTGGGTTTCTCGACCACGCCGCGCATATCCGCGCTTTCACCGGCGCTGGGCTCATCACAGTCAACAATACCATAACGATAAACATCTTCCTGAGGCACGGCTTCCACCATAATTTGCGCGGCGCTGCTGGCGTCCCAAAGCGCCACCATACGCCCCAAATCACAGGTATTACTGCTTGGCTGGGGCTTTACCAACACATCCGGAAGGATAACCGCAAACGGCTCATCGTTACCCAGTAAATGCGCAGCACAAAAAACTGCATGCCCCAAGCCCTTAGCATTTGCCTGGCGCACGCTGGTAATTTTAAGCTCTGGCGGGGCAATGGCTGCAAGCGTTGCCAGCAATGCATCTTTCCCCTTACTGGCCAGTGCGTCCTCAAGCTCAACATGGGCATCAAAGTGGTCTTCAATCGCCGATTTACCTGAACGTGTCACCAGGATAATTTCATTAATACCAGCTGCCAATGCTTCCTCTATAACGTGCTGAATTAAGGGGCGATCCACAACAGGCACCATTTCCTTGGGGATGGCCTTACTAATGGGCAACAACCGCGTACCAAAACCGGCGACGGGAATAATCGCTTTGCGCACCTGGGTCATTACTGATTTCCTTGTTTCATTTCGTAACGGGCGCCACCTGCTGGCGGGTAACGCGCTATAAAATAGCCGAAAGCAACGCCCTGGCGCTTTCAATCAACTCATCCAAATGCTCAGGGCCTTTGAAGCTTTCAGCATATACCTTGTAGAGCGATTCTGTGCCGCTGGGGCGTGCAGCGAACCAGCCATTTTCGGTGGTCACCTTGATACCTCCAATGCTCGCCCCATTACCGGGCGCTGTCACCAGCACAGCGGTAATCGCCTCTCCTGCCAGTGTTTGTGCCGTCACGCTCTCACTGTTCAGCTTTTTGAAAGCCGCTTTTTCTTCAGGCGTGCAAGCAGTATCGACCCGTTTATAGCAAGGCTCGCCGAAGCGCTGTGTCAACTCGCGGTAGTAAACGCTTGGCGTCTTTCCGGTAACGGCCAAGATCTCCGCTGCCAGCAAGCACAGCGCAATACCGTCTTTATCGGTTGACCACGCTGCCCCATCGCGGGTTAACAGGCTGGCGCCAGCACTTTCTTCGCCACCAAAGGCCAACCACCCTTTATGCAGGCCTTCGACAAACCACTTAAATCCAACCGGTACTTCATAAAGCTCACGATTATGCGATGCCACCACCCGGTCGATCATGGAAGATGATACCAGCGTCTTACCAATCTTTAGCGACGCCGCCCACTCAGGCCGATGCGTCATCAGGTAATCAATACACACCGCTAAAAAGTGGTTCGGGTTCATCAAGCCATTGGCATCCACAATACCGTGGCGGTCGGCATCCGGGTCGTTGCCAAAGGCGATATCGAAGCGGTCTTTCACCGTTAACAGATTCGCCATCGCCGCCGAGCTTGAACAATCCATACGGGTTTTACCGTCGTGGTCGGGCGGCATAAACGCAAAGGACGCATCCACCTGAGTATTGACTACCTCCAGTGTCAGCGCATAGTGCTTTGCAACCGCCTGCCATACGGGCAGCGCAGTGCCGCCCATCGGGTCGGCTCCCAAGCGCAGGCCTGCCCGCTGAATGGCCTTCATGTCGATAACGCTGTTCAGGCTTGCCACATAATGAGCGGTAAAATCGTACTCTTGCGCATGGGCAAGTGCTTCTTCTAGAGAAACAAGCGGCACATCGTCCAGTTCGCGCAGCAAGTACGCGTTGGCACGTAACTCAATCCACGATGTCACGTCGGTATCGGCCGGACCACCGTGGGCGGGGTTGTACTTAATACCACCATCTTCAGGCGGATTATGCGACGGCGTAATAATCAAACCGTCGGCCAACGCTGCGTTGGACGCGTTGTGTTGCAAAATGGCGTGGCTAACCAACGGCGTCGCGGTATAGCCGTGGCCTTTTTCAACCAATACCGGTACGTCGTTAGCCACCAATACCTGCAGTGCACACTCCCAGGCTGGCCTGGAAAGCGCGTGGGTATCGAAGCCTAGAAACAGCGGGCCCTGGTAGCCTGCCTCACGCCGAAAATCCACCACGGCTTGAGTAATAGCAACAATATGAGCAGCGTTAAAGGTACGCTCACCTGCGCGGCCACGGTGGCCAGAAGTACCAAAGGCGACGCGTTCTTTGGCAACATTGGCATCGGGCATTTCGTCAAAAAATGCATTTATAATCGCTTCCATACAAACATCTTCCTAATCAGCTTAATCGTTGCTCTGCCGAGCCTGCCAAACGTGACGGCCTGTTGCTGGTCACTGATATATTGTGAGGCGCTAGCCTGCGGCACCCGCGAGAGGCGGTGCCAGAGCCGCCCGTGCATGGGCACCCAACGTCAACCCCGGCAGCGCTGTGCGCTGCTTTTGCGCCGGGCCGCCGCTGCGGGTGCGCTTCGCTTACCGCGCACTACATGAACCACTCCGCACCGATATAGCAAATCGTAGCGCGTGGTAACGCGGGCGAGGAACGAGCCTGCGGCACCCGCGAGAGGCGGTGCCAGCCGCCTAGGCATGGCAACCAACTCCAACCCCGGGCAGCGCGGTGCGCTGCTTTTGCGGGTGCGCTTCGCTTACCGCGCACTACACTACTCCGCATCGATATAGCAAATCGTAGCGCGTGGTAACGCGGGCGAGGAACGAGCCTGCGGCACCCGCGAAAGGCGGCGCCAGCCGCCCGGATGTGCCACCTTGGCCTACCCCGGCAGCGCGGTGCGCTGCTTTGCGCCGGGCCGCCGCTACGGGTGCGCTTCGCTTACCGCACACTACGGTTGAACCAACTCCGTATGATATACGCTTAATCACTACCAAACAGGTCGCGGGTATATACCTTGGCTTCCACATCCTGAAGCTCTGGCACCATGCGATTTGCTAAAATAATATCGCACTTCTCTTTAAACGCCGCTAAATCACGCATAACGGTTGAACCGAAGAACTTATCTTCTTCTAATACCGGTTCATAAACGACCACTTCTATACCTTTCGCCTTAATACGCTTCATTACGCCCTGCATGGCACTGGCGCGAAAGTTATCCGATCCTGTTTTCATAATCAGACGATACACGCCAACCACAGAAGGGTTACGACGCAGTACCGACTCTGCAATAAAATCCTTACGCGTACGGTTGGCATCTACAATGGCCTGAACCATGTTACTCGGTACATCGGCGTAGTTCGCTAGCAGTTGCTTGGTATCCTTGGGCAGGCAGTAACCGCCGTAGCCAAAGCTTGGATTGTTGTAGTGGGTGCCAATACGTGGGTCCAAGCCAACGCCCTGAATAATCTGTTTAGTATTCAGCCCCTGGGATTCTGCGTAGCTGTCCAGCTCATTAAAGTACGCTACCCGCATGGCGAGGTAGGTATTGGCAAACAACTTGATTGCTTCGGCTTCCGTGCTATTAGTCAGTAATACTTCAATATGTTCAGCCGCCGCCCCTTGCTTTAAAAGCGCAGCAAAGGTTTCGCCACGCTCGGAACACTCGCCCACAATAATGCGGGAAGGGTGCAAGTTGTCATAAAGCGCTTTGCCTTCGCGCAAAAACTCCGGCGAAAAAATAAGGTTTTGCGTATTAAAGCGTGCCGAGGCCCCCTTGGTGTAGCCCACGGGCACCGTGGACTTAATCACCATTACCGCCTGGGGATTAATACGCATCACCTGCTCAATCACCGCTTCAACACTTTGCGTATTAAAATAATTGGTTTGCGGGTCGTAATCGGTAGGGGTAGCGATAATGACAAATTGCGCATCCGCATAGGCCTGCTCGGCAACCAGCGTGGCTGAAAAACGCAGATCGTCCCGCTGCAAGAACGCTGTTATTTCAGCGTCTTCAATCGGAGAGTGGCGATTATTCAGCAACTCAACCTTTTCAGGCACAATATCCACCGCGACCACGTCGTGGTGCTGTGCTAACAGCATGGCATTGGAAAGCCCCACATAGCCCGTACCGGCAACGGCAATTTTCATTTTTAGTTACTTCCTAAAGCTGAATAAAAAAACGTACGAGTTAGTTTATCAAAACCATTGGTCCTTTCCCCTGCAAGCAAGGACTAAACTCCGTCAGCTCAAACGCCCTTGCCGTAACCGCCAAAATGCTGCCGCTATTTGCGGATCACCCATGGCAAATGCATCCCGCGCTGCTTGAGCCGCCATCCTGGCGGTTTCTTCGGGATTATCAAGCAGCTGTATTAAACCTGCCTGCCACGCCTTAGGCGCGTCGTCTACCAGCAAGCCATTCTCTCCATGGCGGACGATCTCAGTATAGGGATAGCGGTTTGAGTAAATACCCACGCCCCCCATCGCGGTAATATCCAAGAACTTGATGAACGACTTACCCTGGTTAAACGGTGTTTCCAAAAGAGGTGCTACGCCAATATGTAACCGACAGCTTGCCTGGTAGGACCGAAACGCCTGCCAGGGCAATGGGTCGGGTGTTTTAACGCGTGGCAAACCCGCCAGTTGGGCGGGCGTGTGTTTACCCAGCATTATTTCAAGTTGGGTATCTGACCTGCCCTGTTGAACCGCCGTTAATGCAGGCGCTATATACAGCAGATCCGTAAGATGGGCACGCGTACCGTGAAAACCAATCTTCCACGGCGCCTGCGCTGAGGGCGGTAGCCTAAAATGCTCAAGGTTCGGCAATGAAGCAATCAATGGCGGTGTTAATACCGAAACGTGGCCATGCTGGGCAACAAAAAGCTGCGCGAGCTGTTCGCTGCAAGCCACCACTTCATCGCTTAACATCAACAAACGTGGCTGAAGGTGGACAATGCGCCCCATACGCTGGCGATAGGCAGCAGGTAGCGTTGGGTCGTTGGCTGCAGCGGCAATATCGTCATCAATCAAATAGACGATATAGCCAAAAGAATTGCGATGACGTTCCAACCAACGTAACCAGCCAGGCGATAATGAGCGGCAAAGTAGCAGGTTCGCACCCGCGTAGCGCTTTAAAAACGTTCGCCCATGGACAAGTGCAGCGCCCAATGAGCGCGAAGCCGTTACCCGATTAATCGTTGCCCCTTGTTGGCGTAAAGCAGGCGCGGCTGATTCCAGAAAATAGATATCTTCCGTAGGTCTACCGCCATCGCTAAGCACCACCCAGCGTGCCTCACTGTTCACTGTTACGCCTCTTTTTCTCGCCCTAATGGTTGTTGGGAGGTTTAGCTCTGGCAGCGCGGTGCGCTGCTTTGCGCCGGGCCGCCGCTGCGGGTGCGCTTCGCTTACGCACTATATGAACCACTTCACATCGATACAGCAAATCGTAGCGCGTGGTAACGCAGGCGAGGAACGAGCCTGCGGCACCCGCGAAAGGCGGCGCCAGCCGCCTATGCATTGGCAACCAACCCTGGCCGCGCGGTGCGCTGCTTTGCGCCGGGCCGTCGATGTACGCTGAACCCAGGCTAATTGTTCATCGCCTACTATTTCTCACTTACGATCTTGTTAACGTAACGAGAAATCTTCGTGCACCAAGGTTAAATTTGGGTTATAGGCAGGGTCGCTGTCGAGCAGTTCGCCCCACGCGTTGCGCATATAGGCATACTCACTTAGCCATCTTGCGCGTTTCTCAGGCGTATCATCTGCACCGCGTGAGACCGACTCGTGATGATAGAGCGCCGCGTAGGGGGTCCAAAGATTGCGGTAACCCGCTTCTCGTACCTTAATGCATAAATCAACGTCGTTGTAAGCCACGGCCAAGTCTGTCTCGTTCAGGCCATTCACTTCATCAAAGACTGATTTACGCACCAACAAACAGGCAGCAGTAACGGCTGAAAGATTTTGAATTACCTTGAGCCGCCCCATATAACCGTCTTCGTCACGTTGGAAGAAACGGTGCGCATGGCCAGCCAAGCCCCCTAACCCCAAAATTACCCCACCGTGTTGAACCGTATCATTAGGATAATAAAGCTTGGCGCCGACACAACCAATTTCAGGGCGTGACACCTGTTCGACCATTTCGGTTAACCAGGTGCCTTCCATGGGTTCGATATCGTTGTTGATTAATCCAATGATGCTGCCTTTCGCGTTAGCAGCACCAAAGTTATTAATGGCCGAATAGTTAAACGAATGGTTCCAGTGCAGCACCTTAACCCGTGAATCCCGGGCTTCCACACCTTTCAGGTAGGCCAGCGTCTCAGCACAGCTACTCTGGTTATCAAGAATCAGGAGTTCAAAATGGGAGTAGTCGGTACGCTCTAATATTGCATTAACACAGGGGCGAAGAATATTCACACCATCGCGAGTGGGCACCAATAGAGTCACTAAAGGCTTGGGCTCAGGCATTGGCCAACGTACCCGCTGAGTACTCGGCAATAAGCCATGGGTTACGCGAACGCCCTCTTGCTGTTGATCAAGGTGCTCCTTTACTAGCGGTACATAATTGCCTTCAGCATCACCTTGCAACCCGTGATAGGCAACATGGGGGACGTGGGCAAGCGATGTGAATGTAAAGTCGTCCCGACGCGTAAAACTCAAAAATTGCGCGTAATCCAGCCAGTCAGGGTTATTTGCATTCTTTCCGCACTCCTCATTCGAGAGTCTTGGAAAATAATCTCTTCGAAAGCAGACAGCACGCCCCATGTAGGGCATCGAAAGTAAAAGATCGGGGTTAAAATCTGGCTTGAAGCGCGGCGAGTGGCGCACGCCTTGCTCATCCAGGCTATCCTCGTCGGCAACCAGAATGTGAGCATCCGGATGACGCTCCTGGATGTTAGCGGCGTGATAAAGGGCATGTTCCGCCAAGCGATCGCCAGGGCGTAAAAACCATACCCAGGTATGCTCAGAGTATGAAAGTGCCTCAAGGCGCTGTGCCGCCACACTCTGAGCACAGCTTTCCACAACATTGAGAAAGGTAAGCTCATGCTGCCACTCATCAAGCCACTCTTTCAAATCCTGGTGCTCTTCAGGCGAAAGCAATAGTACCACTTGGCGCGGACCAAGCGACTGCTCGGCTAGGCTCGCCAGGCTTTCATTCAAACGGGCTTTAAATAATGCCGTCTCTTTCTGTAATCCTCCACTTACCAGCAGTACGCTGCATGCGAAGTCGCCTTTCGCGTGTAGGTCATGACTATCTGGCGTACGGCGCTGTTCAATCGACCTAATCCATTTTTGATAATGATGCTTGATAGACATATTAAGGAAGGTACTGTCGTAATCTTCCAGCGCGATGACTTGCCATTTGCGGCTTTGAGTGCGCGCCTGCTGCTTCAAACTTTTCATGACATCGTGCAACGGCAGGTCACGATAGTGGCGGTGCATACTCGACAAGCGCTGCAATAGCCGACTATAAGCAAAATGGGGAGTTAGCCACACGAATTTCAACGACTGAATCGCAAACTGCCCCACGGATCCCATCGGCGCAAAGGTGACGCGTCTCACGCCCCACGGCACATACACCAGTCGCTTAATAGCTTTACCATTGCGAAGAGGGAACGTATACACAACCTGACGACGAGAAGATTCCAGCGTTAACGTGGCTACGGCCCTACCACCACTGCATTCGCTAGCAATTTCAATCATATTCCAGCCGGGCCAAGGCAGATTCCCCTCTAACTGAAAAAGCGGCTCCTTGCCTTGAGAGCGCCAGCTTTTGGCGTCGTCACCTGGCTCAAGTTGCTGCAAAGGAACCATCATTTTTGGACAACGATGGTGAAGCGCCCAAACAGGAGCGTGCCGAAAGGAAGTTGTATTCATGAAACTCGCGAGTTATTCGATCAAAATAAAGCAGGCATGTTAACAGCCTCCCCGCTAATCAACATCACAGGAAGCAAGATTTACAGACTCACCCATGGTGAGATTCCCAATGCCGTTACCATTGCGTCATCTGCGGTCACCAGCACTTGGCGCTTGGCGACTACCTCTTGCTCTTCCTCAGTAAGGCGCTCACGCTTTTCCGCTATCAAAGTGGTTAAGGATTGCTTTACCTTGGGCACCTGCACTACAAAACGCGCATTGGTCTGCACGACTAGATAATCTGGCTTAACGGCGGCCACCAACTCAGGGTCCAGGCTTCCCGCACTATGCACAAACACCACACGCTTAAACAGCCGACTCACGTAGTTAAACATCGAATAGCTGGATGAAGAACCAAATATCAAGCAAGTACCCGGCATCAACGCCTTTCCATTGGCAAGCACTACCAGGCGTCCAAAGTTGGGCAGGCCATTATCAAAACAGCGGTATTGATGATAATTAAACGTGCGCAGCGAGCTGATACGGCAGGTTCGTTCGGGTTTTAGCTTACTGCCCAAATCACCGGTCAAGGAAAGCTCATCATACTCATCATCGACAAAGGTGTTCTCCACCGCCCGATCATCAAGCCCAAGCGCCGCTGCCAGCACCTTGGACGCCGCCATGGCGCCCCGCTGCGTCCAATGCGTATCCGTCTGAATAAATGCGTCATCACCTAGTGCCATTAATGCCTGCACGGGATAAACCAGTACCTGGGCTTCCGGCAGCGCTAACAGTTGTTGAATGGGCCCGCCTGCGCCTTCCGCGCAAGGGTGATACCGAGGCCCCATCACGCTCTCCTTGGCAGGCGCTACCAGCACTGCAGAGGCTGCTCCATGCTTTTCAGCAAGCGCATAGAAGTCTTTAAAATAACGCTGCCAACCTTTGACTCCTTCATCGGTAAGCAGTAAACATCCCCGGTACTGGTCAACGCTGCCGTTGGTATCGTTATCCAGAAATAGCCAGTTCGCTTTACCTTTAAGTACTTTCAAGGGTGCGACTTCAGCACCGGCTGAATCCGGCAATTCGGGCATACTCACTATGGGCAACGGTATACGTTCACCGTTGACACATAATTCCAGCGTACAGGAAGTCAGTTGACGCGGAACAGTAAAGCGAAATCCACAGCGTAATTGAGGGTGTTTAGTAGGGTCTTCCCCAAGTACGGTTTCAATAACGTCGGGGCGCTCCAGGCTCAACGGATGGCAAAGTTCAAATACCGAGTTCCAGCGAGCAATGACTCTTACATCTTCCATGGATTTCGAAAGCGAAGAGGGAAGTAACACCCAGCCCTGCACTACCCAGCCGTTTTGATTCAGCCAAGGTGGGCGTTCAAGCGATGGATAATCCAGATGCCATCGCAGGCCTTGGTTAACCACCCGCTGCCCCCGATGACTGATGACTATTTTTTTCACCTGCTGCAGCCAGTGATTAGACGCTGTACGTAGGCTTTTCACATCGAAGTTTCCATCATAACCTTACGCCACGGCGATACTCGGTAAGAATTGTATAAAATGAGTCGAGCTGCATCTCGTGAAGTGCAGCTTGCCTGAACAACAAATTTCAGCAGTGCTTCTGGAAACGTTATATATCCCAAGGAGCATCAACGAAGTCCAGCCTCATTTTATTAGCGGGGTCCCAGCGATTTTTCTTGAACATGATATCGAACTCGCTCTCTTTCTTACCCGCCAGCTCATCAGTGGATTTTTGCAACTTGTGATAAATCAACGCATCGCTGACGTGGTAGATTCTGAGACCGAGGATATGGCGTACAACATCGCAATAAATACGGTCTGACCGGTAGTGGCGTCCGTACTGAGCATCCAGATCGCCAGCTTCGCGATACACGTGGCGGGGGATATACACGCAGAAAAACGGCGCAAAGGTAATTTCCAGCGTGCGACCATCGTGGAAGAGTGGCACGTAGTGAACGTTAGCGTGATGTTTTGAAATATTCACGTCGCATGGGTAGGTGGCATCGGCATACGGCACGTGATCATTCAGTGTTTTAGTGCCGCCCAACAGCACCTGCTGGGGCACTACCAAGCCACACTCAGGCAAGCTGTAAGCTGCATGCTGCATAGCCTCAAACGCGCCAGGGGTTACTAGCGAATCGTTATTGAGTAGTACGATGTCATGGTCGGCTTTCGCCGCATGAATGCCCAGATTAACCGCGTAGGTAAAACCAAAGTTCGCATCGTTGAAAACCGCTTTGATACGCCCGCCGTCACTCTCCTGGCGGATGAACTCGCATACCGCTGGCGAGGAGTTATTATCCACCACGATGATCTCAAGTGAGGCGCCTAAGTTCAGCGCGTAGAGGCTTTCCAAGCACTCTTTTAAATCATCTTTGGATTCATAACTTGGGATGACTACCGACACGCCCCGCTCAAGCGAAGAGGCTACTCTGAGGTCGGCCGGCTTGGCCGCATAAGTTGGACCGGTTTTATCGCGCACCGCATCCACAAAATGCTCGAAAGAGGTATTAGCGGTAAGCGTATTGGTCGCCTTGCCCATGTAATAGTGCGTGAGTATGACCGGCACCGAATAGAGCGAAGCATGAAGAAGATAGCGGCGTACCAGGTCCCAATCCACATAACGCGGCAGTGCTTCATCAAAGCCGCCCAAGCGCTGCCATGCCTTGCGCGTATGCACAAAGGTATTTAAATCAATGTAATTACGATTAAACGCCAGCGATCGATTCAGTGGGCCAAACACAACGCTCGATGGCTCTTCGCTATCTGCATGATAACGGTATAATCCCGAATACAACGCTTCCGCATTCGGCAGTGCCTGAAACGCACCCACCATGGCAGCCACGTAACGCGTATCCCAGCGGTTGTCAGAATCCAAGTACATGATGTACTCGCCCTGAGCCGCCTCCAAGCCTTTATTACGCGCAGCGGATACTCCGCCGTTCTGGTTCAGTAGCACTGCTTTTACGCCGGGGTTTTCACTCGCGCGGTGTTCGCACCACTTGGCCGTTCCATCCTGGCTACCATCATCCACCAGGATAAGCTCTATATTGGGGTATGACTGCCCCAGTACCGAGTCTACCGCCAGTTTGATCGTATCCATGCGATTGAAGCACGGCATGATGACTGAAACCAGCGCAGGGCTGGCTAGCTGCTCTGAACGCCTGACCAGGCTGCCTGCAACGTTCTCCATCGCGGCAAGGCTGCGCTTGTCCTCTTCACGAAAAGGCCTGGGTAAAAACGGGTCTACCAAACTATGGGCCAGGTAGCCTGAAAAATCCGTATAGTTTCGCTGGGATTGCCATATAGCACTTGCCTGAGCAACCTTCTGTCCAGAGGCCTGATCAATCAGCTCTATCTGGTGTTTCTGGCCATTCATCAGTTCTACAGGGGGGTACATCTCAAAAGAGTGGCGCCCCTGATGAATACCATTAGCCGCCAGATCAGCACGGTAATGGCTGGCGGGAGCGGTTAGCAGCTCTTGACCATTAACCCGAATAACGGCGGTACGGGTTTCATTGCTCAACCGGTTTGCTAACCAACCCCGTATTGCCGTGCCGCCTTGGGCAATATTCAAGTCGCCTGCAAGCTTAAGCGTAGCGGAAGGCTTAGCAACCTCAGCTGTAGCCGCCCTTGCATTAACTGGCGCCGGGGGCGTAGCAGGTTCAGCCGCTGCGGTTTTCGCCACAACATTCGATGCTTTAGCGCCAGAACATCCCTTGCGCCCTTCCGCTTTGCCATACGTCAAGTAGTGTACTAGCGGGTCTTCCCCGCTTGCTTGAACATCGGGGTAAGTCTGGCGATAAAATTCAGGGTCAAAGTTTGGCCCTGGGCAACGCCCTAGAACCCACCCATAGTTTACAAAATGGTCCAGCGGAGAAAGCTGGCTCAAGGCAGCATCCGGGTAGCGCTGCACATACCAGTTTTCATCAAATAAGCCCGAATTCAGTAGCAGTCCATGCTTAGTCGTACTCATTGTTACCCCTTCACGCTACGTTGTTCTTTCTCGCCAAACTTGAGATAGTGCACCAGCGGGTTGATACCGCTCTCCACTACATCCGGGTTATGAGTTAAGTAGTACGCTGAATCGAACTCTGGGCTGGGGTTGCGACCTTCAAAACCGCCCATCAGCAGATAGTGGCGGGCCGGGCTGGCCGACATTTTAGGGTCTGAAGCAATATCCGGGTACTGTGCTAAATACCATTTGGCATCAAACCACTGGCTGGCTTCAATCAACGACACCTGACGCTTAATCGCGCGTTTCGTTAATGCAGGCGCCTTGGCAACAGAAACACCAGTGCCTTCAGCTGCCGGGGATTTAGCTACTTGGCTCATACGCAACGCTTCAAGCTGCTCAACAAGATGTGCCAGCTCATGCGTTTGACGCTCTATCTCGCGGCGCTGCTGCGCTTGGGCTTCTCTGCTGGACTTAGCTTCTGCTTCAAGCTTCTGCTTAGAGATCTTTGCATCTGCTTCAAGTTCCTGTCTAGCCACTTTAGTGCTTTCAAGTTCGCGCTCCAACTGCTTACGCTGGGCTTCGTTTTTCTCCAGCAGATCAGTGAGTACGGCCAGCTCCTTGAAGCGCTCGTCCACACTGTGAAGCGCATCTTTCAACTGCGCTGATAGTGCGTCTTCACTCGCCTTTTTTTGCTGAGCCATCTGTTTCTCGGCCTCAGCACGGTTTTCAAGCTTCTGCTTAGAGCTCTTTGCCTCTGCTTCAAGCTTCTGCTTAGAGCTCTTTGCCTCTGCTTCAAGCTTCTGCTTAGAGATCTTTGCATCTGCTTCAAGTTTCTGTCTAGCCACTTTAGTGCTTTCAAGTTCGCGCTCCAACTGCTTACGCTGGGCTTCGTTTTTCTCCAGCAGGTCAGTGAGTACGGCCAGCTCCTTGAAGCGCTCGTCCACACTGTGAAGCGCATCTTTCAACTGCGCGGATAATGCGTCTTCACTCGCCTTTTTTTGCTGAGCCAACTGTTTCTCGGCCTCAGCACGGTTTTTTTCGCCCTCAATGATACGCTGTTCAGCCTCCTGAAGCTTGCGGGTCAATTGACCCAGTTCGTTAAAGCGTGCCTCAAGTGAAGACTCAGCTTGCTGCAATTTGGTATCAAGCTCAGCGCGCTCTTCGCGAGCACTTTGCAAACTCTGCTCATTGGCTTCAAGCAGATTGGTCAGCTTGGCCAACTCGCTAAAGCGCGTTTCTACTATCTGTTTGGTTTCATTAACTTCATTGTTAAGCGCCTGTTCGCTACTCTTCAGTGATTCGACCTGCGCCTGCGCCTCAGTAAGAGCATGCTCGGTTTTCTCAAGCTTACCGGTTAGCTGGGTGTGTTCTGTACGCGCTGTTTCAAGCGCGTTGTTCTTTTCTTCCAACTGCTTCTGGGCCTGGTTCAGCGTCTGCTCACTTACCTTGGCGGCTTGAGCATGTTCGCGTGCCTCAGCCGCGTGGCGTTCGCCCTGTTCGCGCTGGCGCATCAATTCATTTTTCAACTCAGCGTTGAACTCCTCAAGAGAGCTAACCCGCTCGGCCAACCGGCCACGCTCCTGGGCAAAACGCGCCTCCTGCTGTTCCAAGCGTTCCTTGAGTTTGATGCGCTCATCATGCGCTTGGCGCAGTTGCTCTGCCTGCTGGGCTACCTGCCGCTCCGCTTCCGCCAGGCTGCCTGCCTGCTCGCTTACCCGAGTTTCCAGCGTTTGAAATAGAGCCTGTTGCTGACGAACCGTCACCTTATCCTGGCAACTGCGGCCAAGACGTGCGAACACGTCCTGCACTACCTGAGTAGAGGCATTGGATTCCAGGGCGCCTAACAGGTTGTTAACCAGATGGGGCAACTCGTTACCCACGGCAATCACACCCAACCCACCGGCATGATGAAATACGAAATGCGGGTAACGATTTTTAATGGACTCAAAGGCACGGAATACAAAGCACCCCGGCTCGCGGCGGGCAATACCCGGCACTACCACTACACCTTGAGAGGAGAGCCGCGACAACCAGCGGTCTAACAGGTAATCGACACTATTGTCATCAGGACTTATATGCAGCAGCAACAGATCAATCGAGCCTTCATCAAACTGCTCGATCGCCCGAGTTGGGTTGGTTTGAAGCCATTGGCTGATGGCTGAAAAGTGATCGGACGCATAAGCGTGAATCTCATTCGCCGCTTTTTCGTCTACGTCCTCACCCACCATGTAGCAGCGTGTACCCAAGCGAAGGCGCGAAGCCGCTTGGCAAACCGCAAAGTGAGCTACATCATCCACCCCCAGCCCTACTACCTGCTGTGGCCTTAATGCCTCCACCAACCAGAACAGGAACGGCAAATGCTCCAGCCAGGAAGAGGGTTCGCGATAATCAGGCTGCCAGAACATTGACCCTTGGGCCAAGGTATTAATAGAGGGCTTAATAGCGAGTTCCGTGGCGGCGTGCGGTGCTACCTGGTGTTGTTGCTGGCTCACAATGAATTCCTGACAGGTAATAGATTAACAATAGAATACCAGCTTAACCGGGCAAGTTGGCAGCTGGTGCAGGGAAAGGACGTGCTTCGGGGTTAGCCGAAAGATACAGATCACCTGGCTGTTTGGCTCTAGCATGCCATTGGGCTGCGGCTTGTATATAGTCAAAGCGCACCCCTTTAAACTGGGTAACCAAATGTGTAGGCCCTGCCTGACTGAGCGAGTCCTGTTGATCGCGGCAAAATGATAGTGGCACCTGTTTGAAAACCTCACCGAATGCCTTGGCCCCATAAGCTGCTCGAATACGGTTCAAATACTCCGTATCAGCGGTACAGCGTACGTTATCCCAGAAACCAAGCGTTTCGATAACAGAGCGCCGCAGCATGAGCGATGAGGTATTGCGATAGACCCATCCATCTTTCTCTTCAATTCTCCACCGACCAAAGCGCAAATTATCCCTGCAGCGAACCATATCAGAACAACAAGCCATCCAATGCTTGTTGTTATTGAGTCCTTCCAACTGCACCTCAATTTTCTGCGGGTGAGACCAATCATCGCTATCGTGAATGGTAATATATTCACCATTTGCTTCCTTTAACCCAAGGTTACGCGCGGCATAAGCACCTTGATTGCGCCGCTGACGGAGTAGCTTGAAACGCGTATCGTCTTGGCAGAACTGTTCAGCAATGGCAACCGATACATCTGTTGATGCGTCATCCACCATGATGACCTCAATAGCCGTATGCGTTTGATTCGCTAGGCTGCGTAAAGCTGTTTCCAAATGCTTTTCAGCATTAAATACCGGTACGATTACCGAAACTAATAACGGTTTCTCCAAAGAACTTGCTTGGGCAAGCTCGGGCTGTGCAGGTACGGTTAGGTTATCAAGAGAGAGCGGCTGGGTAGGATCAAGCAGGGCAAGAGGTATAAGCGCGTTACGCTTATACATGGCGTTGATATGGGAAAGGCGCAGCTGTTCGTTAAACTGCCGATGCTTAGCCGAGGGTACGGAAGTGCCGGTTAACTCGTCTTCAAGCATGGCCTGCTGTGTTAATAGCAGGTTAGCCATCGCTAGATAGGTGTCCTGGTAGTCAGAATAACGTGTCTGTAACGCTTCAAGCCGTGCATATGCCTCTAACAGTAAGCCTTGACGAGTAAGCGCCTCGATCTCCAGAAGATAAGTAGCGGGAGTATCGGGTTTTCGCTCGGCCAAATCATAGCGCCCTTTCAGAAATTTGGCACAGCCCGCCCAATCCCCTTGCCAAGCATACCAACGCGCCAATGCCCAGGCAGCATAGCTGGCTTCCCACGCATCCGTATGCCTAGTCAACATTTCCAGCTGGGTGAGTGCTTTTTCTTTTTGTTCAAGCTGCCACAGTAGTTCTTCATAGCGTTGGGCGCTTAACTCTAGTGGCCAGCGGCCCTCTTTCTCACCATTCCGGATAAAGTGTAACAGCGGGCTGACTCCCGCTCTGGCGACATCCTGATAGCGTTTTAAATAAAATCCTGCATCAAAACGAGGCCCAGCCCAACGGCTCCAGCTTTCGCCAAATGTAAGGTAATGTGCTTCTGCCGAAAGCCCAGACACCTCGACATCTGGATACTGAGCCAAGTACCACTGCGCATCAAACCACGGACTCTGTTCAAGGCATGCAATATCTTGCGGTTTCAAAGATAGCAACGGCAGCGTCTCCGTAAGATTTTTATACTAAACAGTCGTGTTTACACATTTAACTCACAGCAGGTTTTCAAACTCAGCTAGGCGTCGTTTAACGACCGAGCAATTTGCTGAGCATACCGTTCAGCATTCTCAGAATCTACCGCTTCAACCATTACACGGATCAATGGCTCTGTACCCGATTTACGTAACAGTACACGGCCAGTTTGCCCAAGCTGTTGTTCCACTTCGGCCACCGTTTTCTTGACCAAGGGGGCAGCTAATGGGTCTTCGTCACCGCTTGGCGTAAAACGTACGTTAATCAGCGTTTGTGGCAGTTTTTGCATACCCTGCTTGGCCTCAAACAGGGTTACTTGCTGCTGCAGTAAACAGGTAATTACGCGCAGCGATGCAATGATAGCATCGCCGGTGGATGCGTGGTCCAGGCTCAGTAAATGGCCTGAACCTTCCCCGCCCAAGCGCCAGCCGGTTTCTTTTAGCTGCGCTATTACATAGCGGTCCCCCACCTTGGCCCGAGTGAAGGGAACCCCCATAGCGGCAAGCGCCTGTTCCAAGCCAAGGTTACTCATCTGGGTGCCCACTACACCGCCGCTGTAGCCTGCGGCCTTGGCATCTTTGGCCAGCAGGTAAAGTAACTCATCACCATCTACTACGGTGCCGGTATGGTCTACCATCATCAGGCGGTCGGCATCGCCATCCAGCGCGATGCCCATGTCCGCCTCGTTCTCCAATACCGCTGCCCGCAGGCTTTGCATGGAGGTAGCGCCACAGCTGGCATTGATATTTACGCCGTTGGGCTTATCGTGAATGCTGATTAGCTCTGCACCCAGCTCACGGTATACGGCGGGTGCTACCTTGTAGGCGGCGCCATTGGCGCTATCCACCACAATTTTCAAACCGTTCAAGCTTAGCGCGCCCGGCAAGGTGGCCTTGCAATACTCAGTATAACGGCCAGCGGCATCATCTATGCGGCGGGCTTTACCCAGTTTGTCGGATTCCACACACGTCATGCCGCCTTCAATAGCCACCTGTAACCAGCGTTCAATTTCCTGCTCTTGGGCATCGGTTAGCTTGTTGCCGCCCTGAGCGAATATCTTGATGCCGTTATCGTAAAACGGATTGTGCGAAGCGCTGATGACCACCCCGGCATCCGCCCGAAAGGTAGAGGTTAAATAGGCAACGCCCGGCGTGGGCAGCGGGCCAACCAGGGCCACGTTAACGCCCGCTGCTGAAAAGCCTGCTTCCAGTGCCGACTCCAGCATGTAACCACTGGCGCGCGTATCCTTACCAATCAGAACTTCTTTCACGCCTTCCGCGCCTAATACCTGACCGGCAGCCCAACCCAGCTTCATGGCAAAGTCAGGTGTCATAGGAAACTCACCCACGCGACCGCGTACGCCGTCCGTGCCGAAATATTGTCGCATTTTGGATTACCTAAATGATGAATCGTGAATCGGAAAAGAATAAAGCGTGGCCTGCATGCATTTACAATGAATGAATGCACACTTCGTAGCGCGCGGTAACGCAGGCGAGGAACGAGCCTGCGGCACCCGCGAAAGGCGGCTGACAAGACGCCCCAGCCGCCCATCATGACGCTCTACAAAACCGCATTACGTTGGCAGCACACTGCACTGCCGCCTACTGCACACAGATACTGGCGGCGAGCACTACTCAACCGTCACACTCTTGGCCAAATTACGCGGCTTATCAACATCCGTCCCTTTCACCAATGCCACATGGTACGAGAGCAACTGAAGCGCTACCACATGCAACACCGGCGAAAGCAGCCCATAATGTTCCGGCATCATCAGCACGTTAACGCCTTCGGATGGCCTCACAGCACTATCACCATCGGCAAATACATACAGCTGGCCACCACGAGCGCTAACCTCTTGCATGTTGGCCTTCAACTTCTCCAGCATTTCATCGTTAGGCGCGACCACTACCACCGGCATTTCCGCATCAACCAGCGCCAACGGGCCGTGCTTTAGCTCGCCCGCCGGGTAGGCTTCCGCATGAATGTAGGAGATTTCTTTCAGCTTCAACGCGCCTTCTAGCGCAATGGGGTAATGCCGCCCACGGCCTAAAAACAGCGCGTGCTGCTTATCAGCAAACTGCTTTGCCCAGGCTTCAATGCTAGGCTCCAACGCCAACACCTTATCGACCGCGATAGGTAGATGGCGCAGTTCATCCAGATAGTTTTTTTCGTCTTCCTCACTCAAACGCTGGTTCGCTTTGGCCAGCAGAAGCGTCAGCAAGAACAGCGCGCTTAACTGTGTGGTAAACGCCTTGGTAGACGCCACACCAATTTCAGGCCCAGCACGGGTAATAAAACGCAATGCGGTTTCCCGAACAATGGCGGATTCGGGCACGTTACAAATGGCCAGCGTATGGGTATGCCCCAATGATTTGGCATGGTGCAGGGCCGCCAGCGTATCCGCTGTTTCACCGGATTGGGAAATAACCACGATAAGTTGCCTGGGGTTAGCAACACTCTGCCGGTAGCGATATTCGCTGGCAATTTCCACGTTACAGGGGATGCCCGCCACCTGCTCAATCCAGTACTTGGCGGTCATCCCCGCATAGCTTGAAGTGCCGCACGCCAGGATCAGCACTGAATCCACCTGTTCAAACACGGCCTGGGCCTCAGCACCAAAAATACCCGGTTGCAACTGCCCTGCCCCGCTGATCATTTCCAGTGTGTTACCCAGCGCCTGGGGCTGCTCGAAGATTTCTTTCTGCATGTAGTGGTTACAATCGCCCAGCTCCACGGCATCAGCATTCAAGGTTGAAGTAACCACGTCACGCTGTGCGGGCTGGCCGATGCGGTCCACCAGGGTAATGGAATCACGCGTTAAACGCGCTACATCGCCATTTTCTAGGTACAGCATTTGCTTGGTAACGGCAAGCAGGGCCGATACATCCGAGGCGGCGTAGTGGCCATCTTCAGCAATGCCCAGCATCAGCGGCGAGCCTTCACGCGCCACCACCATGCAATCCGGCTCATCTTCGCTAATCACAGCCAGAGCAAACGCCCCTTTCAAATGCACCACGGCGTACTGCACGGCAGAAAACAGATTTTCCGCCGGTTCGCCAATCTGGCCTTTAAAGCAGGCTTGAATAAGATGGGCAATGGTTTCCGTATCAGTATCGGAGGTAAATTCATACCCTAGGCCCTGCAACTGCTCACGCAAGGCTTCGTAGTTTTCGATAATGCCGTTATGCACAACCGCCAAGCCTGCAGAAATATGCGGGTGAGCATTACGCTCGGCGGGTACACCGTGGGTGGCCCAACGGGTGTGGGCAATGCCTACGTTACCCTGCATGCCTGCATCGGCTACTTTAGACTCCAGTTCTGCCACGCGCCCTTTTGCACGAGCACGCTGCAAGCTATTAGCACTATCAACAGGCAATAAGGCCAAACCTGCCGAATCGTAACCGCGATACTCTAGAGTAGATAACCCTTCGAGTAAGAATTTCGTACATTCCTTTGCGCTGATCGCGCCAACAATTCCGCACATAATAATTCCGTTAGCTAAAATTATGTTCAGCAAATATACAACAACAAGCATAACAATGTGTTGTGCCACTTTGTTTTCGTATATCTCATGAAACTAATATAGAAGATTCTGAGGTGTCACATACTGATGATCACTCTATAGCTTGTTAAACACACGCGCTTTGGCTTAGCCAACCTATATCGAAGACTATCTTGTACATAGAGGTCAATATAAGACATAGAAAATTAAAATTTTCGATTATTAGAATTGATTTTATATACTTCAATCACTATATTTCAAATTCATAAAAAACGTCAGAAATTATATAACATACATCTAATCATAAACTTGAAAACAGCATCCAGCATATAAAATCAATAACAGATTACTGCAATATACCTAAGCCTTTTTCCAAAGCCAACAGCTCAAAAGTAAAACCATACTCCTCTGCCCAACTCTGACAGATTATCTTTTCTTCCCTGCGTGAGGCATCATCCATCCAAATTTGTACATCATCACCAAGCTGATTCTCTAGGGCCAGTAATGCAGGGTATCTAGCGTACTGGCATGTTGCTGCTGGCGGACCATCCACTACTATTAATGAAACACTTTGAATATCTGCTAATAGTTGTTTTTGATACCATAGCGAAGGCTTTTCATCTATTCTTGTATTGATATGTTTACCCTTCCAAGCGACTAGATCACCAGTACGAATATCAACCCATGAGCTTAAGTTTTCTGACAGCAAAAAACTTATAGTTTGATTAGCATAAAATTGAGAATGCTCCATTGATATAAGACACCCAACACCATTTTGCCTCAATGCATCTGCAATAACCACTGTAGACGCGCCACTGCCAAACTCCACTACATTATAAGGCCTAGCACTTAAAATACAGGAGTGAAGTTTTAACAAGAAATCTGGAGAAGCAGCCCAGCCTCTTAAAGGTGGTAGTGGGCCTTTCAAGCTTAACTGTTTCTGCAACCAAATAAGGCTCTCAACCTGTGTATAATTATTCTCCAAAAGAGCCTTCTGCTCTTTCTGCATTTCGATCTGGCGTCTTGATAACGCTTGTAGCAGCGCGATAACATCTTTGTAATTATCTTTCATAACTTCCCACAAGATTAAAAGCTAAAAGCACCAAGACACAAACTTAAACTTCATTTTTTTGACGACATCTTAGCCACCAATGGGGAAGAATAAACTAACCTTTTCTTCATCGCATAGCGATCATTCCATCCATCTTTTTTGTCTCTAAAACTATGACTATCAATATTTAAGAATGAAAATCCATCAAGCGATGGCTCCTTACGACAAGGAATAGGCAAGTATTCATGAAAGTCAATCACACCGGAGTCGTTACTATTATTTATAATTCTAATGTAATAATGATCAGTTGAATCAGTTATAGATGGTTTAGACTGATATATAAAACTGTGATTACCAAGCATGTATACGTTTTTGAATTTACTTAAGTACCCTATAGAAGAATCATAGCAATTAACCAAAGCCAACCCTAATGCAATATTAGGTATATATAGATCTCGAAGGTCAACTATTTTCCCATTATCATATATACCTTGGTAGCCGTATGGAAAACTAACAGAAAACCTGCAAAGTCTTCTTTTATATATTTAGACAATTCTAAAGCATAATTTTTCGATAGGGCGTCATCATCATCGAGTCTAACTGTAGCAAATTCAACGCGATCATAATTCACTACTATTGAGTCTATGTAATCATTAATTGCCTCGTTAATACTGGAGTATCCTGCGCCATTATTAACGTCACATATGCCAGACTCAACTACGATGATACTTGTATTGGCAGGTGATTTTTCGCGAACTAAAGATAACCTTTTTCTTAGCCTGGTCTGATATTTCTCAGGCAAAAGGTCAGAAATTAAAACAACAAAATGCAAATCAACATTAGGACACGTTAGATTTTCAATTGAACAAGCGGTAATATTTTCAAATACCTCAAATCTTTCCTCCAGCCTTTTATCATTTAAAATAGCTTCTATATAGTCTTCTGAATTTTTTGCTCCTGAGGCTACAATAGTCCCAGCTTTATTTTTACTAATAACCGAGAACCTAGTAAATATCATAATCTTTTTCACAAATCACCTCGACTTAGTAAAATAAAAGAGAAAGCGAGTCAATCTAAAATCAAAAGCTAGACACCATCTTTTCATATAAACTTTCTTTATCAGGAAGAGTTAAAGTCTCGCCTCTTGAAACCCTTTCCTCAAACTCATCTAAAAAAAACTCGACCTTACTAACATCTATATCAGCAAAATCAAAATACGAGTAATTCCACCAATTAATAGAATTCATTCTCGATATCAAATTTTCATCAAATCGAAATCGTATGATTTTAGCAGGCGAGCCTGCAACTATAGCGTAGTCAGGTACATCCTTTGTAACAATGGAACGCTGGGCTATAACCACACCATTACCGACTCTAACACCTCTTTTAATTAACGCATCTTTTCCTATCCAAACGTCATTCCCAATTTCCGGTGGTTCTTTCAATGTTTTGAATCCATGTACAAGAATTTTCTTATTATGTTTTTCCGCTAATTTTTTAGCGTGCTCCTTAAAAGTAAAGCTATGGGTTGATAGTCTGTCTAATGGGTGATCTTGGTCAGATAACTCAACACCTGGAGCAATACTGCAATAGCGTCCAACACGAAAATCAGGTGGTATCAATTTACTTCTACAATAAGAAAATGCACCAGCGCTATAAAAGCGCCCTTGTGCCATACAGGAATATGGCTCGATAGTTAAGTTTTTTTTAAAACTTAATTCCGTACCATATTTTATGACATTCTTAACTTTCCAAGGGTAACCTAAATAAAAGTTATTTCTTTCAAAAAAAGCCTCTGAGTCTTTATTCCATAAAAAAAATACTGTATCTCCCTCAACTCTAATCATGGACACAAGAACTCCAACATTGAAGTGAAGCTTTTTTTTCTAATTCATGCACACCAAAGCCCTTTAGCTTCTTTAAAAAATCATCTCTTATATGTAGTGGAATAAATTCCAAAGACTTATCATACCAACTATCTACCCAGAGGTAATCTTTCACTAAATTATCCAATGCAGGGTGACTTAACCCCTTATTATCTCTTGCCCAAAGCAAACTAGCCAAAACCGGAATCCATTGTTTATTTAAAATCTTTTCAACCTCTGGGTTACTTGGTATACAGTTACCTTGTATAGCCATTTTTCGATAACACTTCATACATTTCAGGCAGGGTTTTCCAGACTCCCCCCTCATGCACCCCATAGCATATTTAAAGCCTTTTGCAATGTAGGTTGTCGCTACTTCTGTCAAGCCGGCACATGGAATGCAATAATGGTAATTTAATTTAGAAAACGCCTCAAATACAGCAGAATAATCTGGTTCCACATATAGCGTTCCATGCCCATGTGTAGAGCGAAGATAAACGAACTCCAATATATTGCCGTCTGCGAATGTGTCGAACCCAAAGTGCTCAGACAATAATATCGATGGCACTGTCCAACCAGCTAGTCCATAAAACCCTCTTTTCTTGCCAAACAGTTCAGGAAGTTCATCTTGATTTGTTAATACACTTATACCATTAACTTCTTTCAAAGCTAAAAGTGCGTTTTCTTGCTTATGTAGCTTACTAGGGGAAGCCACCTGTGTGTATACTGCTGCAGGTTGCTCTAGTAACCTATACGCGGCGGCGGAGTCAACACCTCCCGAAAAGGCTAAAGCCGTGCGATGTTCTCTTTTAGTATTTTTCTCGATAACATCTACCTTTTCACCGTATGGCCTAAGAAGTAGAAATTCGGCTAATGATAAAACCGACTCGCTAGGCAATGAATATCCTTCAGGCATTTCCCAGAAGAAATCTTTACCTTGATATGATAAAAAAATGAAATTATTTTCTAATCTCCAGTCAGCCATTCAGATACCTCAAATTTCGTTCAGCCATATCAAACTTAACTCGCATAGAGTTATCAGCATAATATCGAGGACTTACAAGCGGAAAGTCAAGATAAGCATTATCAAAATTTAACACCTCATCATGCCACTTTATCCACGACATTCGGTAATCTTTTCTAGTATTAGACAAACCACCATTATTAGATCTAATGCCATGATCAGGGTGATTGGTTAAACTCGTTTCTAAATCCAAACAAATCATACCAATCTGCTTAAAGTTTTTGAACTCATCACCTAAGAGCTTTTCCGCTCTTGCAATCATTTCACTATCAGCACCAAATCGTACTGAATCCCAGTATCCTAATGTATTGTTTATAAAACTTCTTTCAAACATACATGATATTGAGGCTTTACGCGCCGCACCATCAAATGAAAAACCTGTAATTTTCCCTATGTGCCCGAAATAACCATCTGGCCTTACTCTTACCATATGAGTAAGGCTTGCTCTAGGGAAATTATGCTGTTTAATCAGCTCATAATGTTTCTCAAGCCGCTGAGGATGAGCCCAATCATCAGCATCATGTCCGGTAATATAATCACCTTTGGCATGAGTTAGACCTATATTTTTTGACACATAAGGGCCAACATTAACTTTATTTTTAAAAACTTTTACGCGTGCATCTTCGGCCTTTATCGACTCCAAAACTTCCCATGTTTTATCTGTACTGCAATCATCCACTATAATCAATTCAATATTTTTCCATGATTGATTTAGTATAGATTTTGCTGCATATAAAATCGTATCTTCAGAATTCCATACTGGCATAATAATTGTAATAAGCGGCCCTTCACTAATGCTGTTAAAACCATAACAACAAAACCGTGCCAATAAACTTTTCTCTGAAGACTCTGTCAGATTTAAAGGAGCTACGTTAAAATGGCTAAGATAAGCATTTAATGCTTCTAGCCATTTATCTTCCAGATTGTTTATTAAGCACTTATTTGCTTCAAGCAAATTGATCGTATAATGAAGCTCGTCAGGTAGGTTTTGTTTAGCAAGGTTAATAGCTAAATTATAACCCCCTTTTTCGGCAACTTTGTTAGCAGACCAAAGAACATTATCTGGCTTAGGTAGGGTAGGTTTGTTGCGCGTTAAAAGGTGTAGAAGGGGATTCATCCCTTGTCGGCGAACCCATCCTTTTACGTCATAATAAAATGAAGAGGAAAAATTAGGCCCAGGATCACGACTTAAAATTGTTCCATACTTTAAGAAATGATATATAGGCTCTAATTCAGTCATACCAACGTCTGGGTATTGGGCAGCATACCACTCAGAGTCGAATAACTCCGAGCTCTTAACTAACTCAATATATTTATCTTCTAGGTTATTAAACATTCCCTTGTTCATTTCAAAGCCTCACTTTATCCTTGCCTTCATTACTAAGCACATTCTTCATATCAAGATATGTCGTCACATCTTTACCCAGTTTATAAATATCACTCCCCATTTCTTTAAACTCATTGTGGGCTACGGCAACAATCACAGCATCATACTCACCTTCGTTGAGATTAGGCACCATGCTGACACCATATTCATGCTCGGCTTCTAACAGCTCCACCCACGGATCGTAGATATCAACATCCATGCTGTAGGACCGAAGCTCGGTAATTAGATCAATCACTTTCGTGTTACGAATATCAGGGCAGTTTTCCTTGAATGTCATGCCCATGACCAGTACCTTGGCGCCTTTGATCAGCTGGCCTTTTTCGATCATGGCCTTGATCAACTTGGATGCTACAAACCGCGCCATACCATCGTTAATTTCACGTGCTTTGCGAATAATATCGGGAATATGACCAACCGACATGGATTTATGCACCAGATAATAAGGGTCTACGCCAATGCAGTGGCCGCCTACCAGCCCCGGTTGAAGCTTGATGAAATTCCACTTTGTCGCAGCTGCCTCAATGACATCGTTGGTATCAATGCCCAGATGACTAAAAATCATCGAAAGCTCATTTATCAACGCGATATTTACATCACGCTGGGTGTTCTCAATAATTTTAGAAGCTTCCGCCACTTTTATGCTACTGGCCTTGAAAGTGCCCGCAGTGATAATGCTTTTATAGAGCTGGTCCACAAACTCAGCGATTTCTGGCGTGGAACCAGAAGTGACCTTCATGATTTTTGATACTGGGCGTTCTTTATCACCTGGATTAATACGCTCGGGGCTGTAACCCGCGTAGAAATCCTGATTGAACGCTAGCCCAGAAACCTGTGCTACTACGGGAATGCAGTCTTCTTCTGTAGCACCGGGGTACACGGTAGATTCGTAGATGACCACGTCGCCTTTAGTGATCACCCGGCCCAAGAGTTCAGAAGCTTTTACCAACGGTGTTAAATCAGGCTGACGATGATCATCAATAGGCGTAGGTACTGTTACAATATATACATTGGCTTCGCGGATATCGTCTTCTGAACTGGTAAACGTTAACTGAGGTGCTGATTTTAGGTCATCCGCCGTTACTTCACGGGTATTATCGATACCTTCATTCAGTTCCTTAATACGATGGGATTTGATATCGAATCCGATAGTCGCATATTGCTTCCCAAACTCAATTGCCAGTGGAAGCCCTACATAGCCCAAGCCAATAACTGCGATTTTCGTATTTTTCATTTCCATTACTCTGATGTATTAATGATTTCGATAATCTAACTCTTTTACTTTCGCTTGGCTTATCGTCCTACACTGACATAGGTGATCCCCGCCTCCTTCGCTGCTCGGGGGCTGAATAGTTTGCGACCATCAATTACGATGAAAGTTTTCATTGTATACACTGCTTTTCGCAAATCCATTGCCCTAAATTGCTCACAATCAGTACAAATCACTAATGTACCTACACTAAGAAGTGTGCTTTCCATTTGATCGCGCAATACTAAATCTTCACGGTCACCATAAAATCGCGTCGTTGCTTTCATTGCCTTGGGGTCAAATGTTCTTACCTCGGCACCGGCTTTCCACAACGCTTCTATTATGCGCTGCTGGGGGCTTCGCGCATATCATCGGTGTTAGGTTTGAAGGCTAGCCCCCCATACGGCAATCGTTTTGCCGTTCAGTTCCCCGTTTAAGGCGCTTTGCAGCTTGGTAAACAGGGTTTGTTTTTGGCGTTCGTTCACGCTTTCTACAGCGGTAAGCAATTCAGCGGGGTGGCCCACTTGTAACGCCGTTTGGGTAAGCGCTTGAACATCTTTAGGAAAACATGAGCCGCCATATCCGCAGCCGGGGTAAATAAAGTGGTAGCCAATACGTGGGTCTGAACCAATACCCTGGCGCACTTGCTCGATGTCTGCATCTAAACGCTCTGCCAAATTGGCCATTTCGTTCATGAAGCTGATCTTGGTGGCAAGCATAGCGTTGGCTGCGTACTTGGTCAGTTCGGCACTTCGTACATCCATGAACAGCATTTTTTCATGGTTTCGGTTGTAGGGGGCATAGCATTCGCGCATCAGCTTTTCTACACGCGGCCTATCGGCCCCTACTACAATGCGGGCACCTTTGGTGAAGTCTTCAATGGCTGCCTCTTCCTCAGGAACTCGGGGTTCGAGCAAACATCAAAGGCAACCTCTTATTCAGGTTATTGAGCGTGAGGGCAATAGTATCGCGTACTTTTTCAGCCGTGCCTACGGGTACGGTTGATTTATCAATCACGACTTTGTAGTCGTTCATGTATTGGGCGACCGTTTCGGCTACTTTGAGTACGTATTGCAGGTCGGCACTGCCATCTTCATCAGGGGGTGTGCCCACTGCAATAAATTGTAGGGTGCCAAAATGAACGGCTTGTTCTGCATCCGTGGTGAACACCAACCGACCATCTGCACAGTTATGCTTTACCATTGCATCCAAGCTTGGCTCATAAATGGGCAGGATGCCTTGGCTGAGCTGTTCTATTTTTGCGCATCCACGTCAACACACGTGACATGGTGGCCTGCATCCGCCAGGCACGTACCAGCTACAAGCCCAACGTACCCTGTGCCAAAAACGGTTATATTCATAGGTTCGCTTTTACCAAAAAGTATTCGTTCGCCTACCTTGGGTGTCACGCGAAAGCGGGGGCAGCCGTGAAATCAAGTCCTTGCTGGTCTTTAGTTGAAAGCTGTGGTTCGCTTTCTTGAATGGGCCATTCTATGCCCAGCATAGGGTCATTCCAGTGAATAGAAACTTCATCGCTTGGGGCGTAGTAATCCGTGCATTTGTACTGAAATTCAGCTTCCACACTAGTGACGTAGAAACCGTGGGCAAACCCTGGCGGCACCCATAGCAGCTGTTTGTTTTCAGCACTTAGCGTTACCCCTACCCACTGGCCAAACGTGGGTGAGCTTTTTCGCATATCCACCGCTACATCGAATACTTCGCCTTGGGTTACTCGTACCAGCTTGCCTTGGGGTTGGTTAAGCTGATAATGCAGGCCGCGCAGAATGCCTTGTGCTGATTTGCTGTGGTTATCCTGTACGAACTGGTAATTGCCGCAATGGGCTTCAAATTCGCTCTGGCGAAAGGTTTCCATGAAGAAGCCGCGTTCATCGCCAAATACCTTGGGGGTGAGAAGCACGACTTCGGGAATCGCTAGTTTTTCATAAAGCATATAGATACCCAATATTGAAATTGAAAAAAGTTAAAAAGGGACAGTGCTTGATTACTAGCTATTTTCCACATCCGCCAACCAGGCCTTGAGCTCATTCATATCGACTTTTATGTCATCCAATAAGGAGGAGCTAGTCTTTGTTCGCTCGCAGTTCAATAAATTAAAATTACTTCGACCTAGCGCGGACTCTTGATCATAGTAAAATTTTCCATCCATCGCTTCAGAGGCAATGTATCCAACGTTGCAATTTGCATTAGCCCAAATAGCATTACACATTGCAGCCCCCATAATACCTACTACAACGCTTGCTTTTGAAAAAAGATTGACCTGCTCTATGAAAGATAAGCTTTGTGGCTCAACGAACACATAGCCTTTTGAACTGAAATAGCTCTCAACTTCTTCAATATTTATTATATTTCGTTTATGTGTAATATTGCGTGTTACGAATATTTTCAGCCCTTCTGCTTCAACTTCTTCCCAGCACTCTTTTTCAATATTACTGACGATATGATCACGCATATTTTTTAACATATACGACTTTCTATATGGATGCTGGCTAATCCCTGTCACATAATCCAGTACTGGTACGACTGTATGATTATAGCCAACCCTTTGTACGGCGTTTGCGGGTGTATCAAGCAGGCTCAAGCTATCCACATACATATCTTTCAAGAAATCGTGCTGTGCGTGATGCACTATTGCTTGAATGTCTTTTTTTCTGACTTCTTTCAGGAAGTAATGCTTGGTAAGCAGCTCAACAATCCAGTGACCAAAGTTGGTCTGACCGCGTTTTTTCAAGAAACTGCCAGAACTTCCTTCGTCAATCTTCTCGCTATGGATGTATATTTTTTCGTTTCTAATATCGAACCGCTCGTTTGAAAGCTCCTTGGGGTAATCGGCCAAAGACTCTTCAACTACAAACCCACTCGCCGTGATGATAATGCCTTGGTCGATAGTAGTTGCATCACTGAGTTGCCAGTGCTGTACTTCAGGCGTTATCACTTCTGCGCCAGCCTCTCTTTTGAATGTTTCTAAAAAGGCTTTTTTCTTGCCTCTAATATTAATATTAGAAGGCCTTCTATAGCTTGTTATGCTTCTATCACTGCTTAATAGGCTTACATCACTATGCTCTTCTACCAAGCAGGCTAAGCTTTTAATCGGATAAATGCCTGCCATCTCATTTCCTTGCTTGTCGCCATGTTTGAGAAGCCCATTTGCCGGGTCTCATCCACTTTTTTTACTTCTTTAATGTCAAAAGACGCTGGAGATATTGGCCGTATTGGGTTTTGGCTAGCGGCTCGGCTAACTCTGCCAGGTGCTCATTAGTGATCCAACCATTCTGCCACGCTATTTCTTCCAGGCAGGCGATCTTGAGGCCTTGGCGGTGCTCGATGGTTTGCACGTATTGGCTGGCTTCGAGCAAACTATCGTGAGTGCCGGTATCCAGCCAGGCGAAGCCACGGCCCAAGCGTTCCACGCGCAGGTCGCCACGCTCCAGGTAGGCGTTATTGATACTGGTGATTTCCAGCTCGCCGCGCTCGGATGGCTTTACGTTTTTGGCGATCTGGACTACATCGTTATCGTAGAAATATAGCCCTGTAACGGCGTAAGCCGATTTAGGCTGTTTAGGTTTCTCTTCTATGGAAATGGCCTGGCCATCCTGGTTGAATTCTACTACGCCAAAACGCTCTGGATCTTTGACCAGGTAGCCAAATACCGTTGCGCCAGCGGCTCGCTCACTGGCGCGCTTTAGCTGTTCTGAAAAGTGCTGGCCGTGGAATATATTGTCGCCTAATACCAGGCATACAGGGCTTTGGCCAATAAACGCCTCCCCGATGATAAACGCTTGGGCCAGGCCATCTGGGGTTGGCTGCTCGGCATATTCAAAGTGAAGGCCGAAGTCCTTGCCGTCGCCCAGCAGGTTTTGATATTGGGGGAGGTCTTCTGGCGTGGAGATAATCAGGATTTCACGAATTCCCGCCAGCATGAGTACCGAGATGGGATAGTAGATCATCGGCTTGTCGTAAATCGGTAGCAGCTGTTTGGATACGCCCCGGGTAATGGGGTGCAGCCGCGTGCCGGAACCACCGGCAAGAATAATGCCTTTTCTCTGTGGAGAATGAGGCGTATTAGCTGAGGTATTCATGGCTATTATCCGTGAGTGTTTTAGCGTGAGGAGAGGTCATCAGGGCTATTCAGGCATTAACGCCTTACTGCTGGCCCTTACTTCTCACGCTGTTCTGAAAGCGTTAGCGCCAGTTGGTCTTGCCAAGCCGGTAATGTGACACCCAACGCGGCTTCAAGCTTAGTCAGGCGCATTCTTGAGTTGAGCGGGCGCTGGGCAGGTGTTGGGTAATCGGCAGTTGGAATGCCTTGAGTGGCTTCTGGCGTGATGGCTAGCGCCTCGCCTGCCTTGAGAGCTTGGCTGAAAATTTCACACGCGAAACCGTGCCAGCTGGTTTCTCCCCTTGGGGCTAGATGGTAGATGCCTTTGGATATATGGGGTATGAGGTGTGAGGGGTGAGGTGTAAACGCAAGTGCTGTGACTTGGGCGATTAGGCGGGCGGGGGTGGGCGCGCCTATTTGGTCGTTGACGATACTTAATGCTTCACGTTCGCGGCCCAGGCGTAGCATGGTTTTCATGAAGTTGTTGCCGCGTGCGGCATACACCCAGCTGGTGCGGAAGATGAGGTGGTTGGCGCCGCTTTCAGCGATGGCGTTGTCCCCTTCCAGCTTGGTTTGGCCGTAAACGCTTAATGGGCCAGTGGGGCTACCTTCTTGCCAGGGCTCGGTGCCGTTACCGGGGTATACGTAATCGCTTGAGTAGTGCACCAGCGTAATGCCGTGCTGGGCAGCGTATTGGGCCAGCTGCGCCGGTAGCCCTGCGTTCAGGCGCTTGGCTTGCTCGGGTTCGCTTTCGGCTTTGTCAACGGCGGTGTAGGCGGCGGCGTTGAGGATTAATGCGGGCTTGTGCTCGGAAAGAAACGTATCAACGGCTTGGGCATTGGTTAAATCGAGTTCCTGGCGCGTGGGAGCCAGGATGTTGCCGAAAATGGCAAATTGGCGTTGGAGTTCAAAGCCGACCTGGCCGTTGCCGCCGGTGACCAGAATATTCATGGAAAATCCTTTTCGGTTTTGGTGCCTTGATTGTTGCCGTGGTGGCCTTCGGCACCGCTGCGCGGTGTTTCCGCGCCGGGCCGCCGCTGCGGGTGCGCTGCGCTTACCACGCGCTACAAGAATTCCCTAACAGATGGCTGCACACATTGTAGCGCGTGGTAACGCGCCGTGAGGAACGAACGGCAAGGCACCCGCGAATGGCGGCGTCAAGCCGCCCCGGATGCGCCACCGCATTCAACCCCGGCACCGCTGCGCGGTGCTCCCGCGGGTGCGCTGCGCTTACCACGCGCTACAAAATACCGCTACCATGCCTTTATCAACGTATTACAAAACATACTGTTATCATGCCTTACCTAGGCGCTGGCCTTGGTAGCTGCCGTCTTGTACGCGTTTCCACCAGGTTTCGTTGGCGAGGTACCATTCAACGGTTTTGCGCAGGCCGCTTTCAAAGGTTTCTTCCGGCACCCAGCCTAGCTCGCGCTCGATCTTGCTGGCGTCAATGGCGTAGCGTACATCGTGCCCTGGCCGGTCGGTGACGAAGGTGATTAACTCACGATAGGAGGCGTCCTTCGGCACCAGCTCTTGCAGCATGTCGCAAAGCGTTTCCACTACGGTGAGGTTAGCTTTTTCGTTGTGCCCGCCAATATTGTAGGTTTCCCCTACCAGCCCTTCAGTGGCTACTTTGATAAGTGCGCGGGCGTGATCTTCTACATAAAGCCAGTCGCGGATCTGCTGGCCATTGCCATATACCGGTAGTGACTTACCCGCCAGGGCGTTGAGGATCATCAACGGAATCAGCTTTTCCGGGAAGTGGTACGGCCCGTAGTTATTGGAGCAGTTGGTGATCAATGTGGGCAGGCCGTAAGTGCGCTGCCAGGCGCGCACCAGGTGGTCGGAGCTAGCTTTGCTGGCAGAGTAAGGCGAGCTGGGCGCGTAAGGCGTATGTTCGGTAAACAGGTCTTCCGTGCCTTCTAAATCACCATACACTTCATCGGTGCTGATGTGATGAAAGCGAAAGGCGTCACGGCGTTCACCTTTTAGGCTATTCCAGTAGCTGCGAGCGGCTTCCAAAAGCACCGCGGTGCCTACTACGTTGGTTTGGATGAACTCGGCGGGACCGTCTATGGAGCGGTCCACGTGGCTTTCGGCTGCCAAGTGCATGACAACATCGGGCTGGTGCTGCGTAAATAGCTGCTGCATGGCGCTGGCATCGCAGATATCCGCTTGCACGAAGGTGTAGCGGTCGTGGCCTTCTATGCTGCCAAGCGATTCCAGATTGCCAGCATAGGTGAGCTTATCAACATTGATGACACGGTGTGTCGTATTTTGAATCAGTTCACGCACAACAGCAGAGCCGATAAAGCCTGCGCCGCCGGTGATTAAAAACGTTTTAATCTTCGTAGGTTTCATTTACCTGGCACTTTTGATCAGAGATAGTGAAGTTAGCACTTATGAAGAACGCTTTTTGGTTTGACCCTGCGTTTCTATAAGTGCTTCTAGATGCAGCCGGGCTTCTTTGGCTACGGCCCCTGCCGTATTAACGTCTTGGCTGGCGGCCTTGATTTGTTCGGCAGGTGCACTCTCTTCTTGCAGCTCTTTTAGTGTTTCTTGCGCGCCTTTTAAAATTTGATGGCACTCTGCCAAGTGGTTCCTTGCGCCAATCACATCGTTAGGTAATGTGCTTTCGCCCGCTTTTTTCTTGGCATCAGCGTCGGCGTGGTATACGGCAATCGCTTCGTTGATATCTTCGTACCAGTAGGCGCTGCCATTTTTAAGGTATAGGCCTGCCTGGCACAGGTCTTTCAGGATGCCTTCGGAGTGGGACACCATAATGAGTGAGGCTTGGCCCACTTTCGATTGAAAGAGCTTTTTGGCTTTGTCTTTAAAGGCGCGGTCGCCAACGGCGGTGGCTTCATCGGAAATATACACATCAAAATCGAACGCAAATGATAGCCCAAACGAGATGCGTGATTTCATGCCGGACGAGTAGGTGCGGATCGGTTCATCGAACGCGGGGCCAATCTCGGCAAAGTCTTCGACAAACTGAATGACGCGCTGTACTTCTTTTGGACTGCTGCCCTGCACTCGGGCTACAAACTTGGCGTTTTGGCGGCCTGTCATATTATTTTGCATTCCGCCTGAAAGCCCAACCGGCCAGGAAACGCGGCTACGGCGGATGACTTCACCGCGTTCAGGCGTATCCATACCTGCGATTAGGCGCAATAGCGTTGACTTGCCCGCGCCGTTGGCACCGATCAGCCCTACGCTAACCCCCGTGGGGATAGTGATATTGATATCTTTAAGTACCCAGTCGCTGCCGTGGTGGTTATGGTAGCGCTTGTACAGATTTTTAACTTCAATCATTGGGTGTTAGTAACCGATGGTAATTTAAAACAGAGTGCAATGATTGTGTTGGAGGGCACGGAGACATTCGATGAACATCTGAAGCGGTGCTGAAGGCGAGCACGACGGCGAGATCAGGGCGTCGTGCCGACGCCTTCCGCGGGTGCCTCATTCGCTCGTTCCTCGCGAGATTCGTTACCACGCGCTACGAAGAGCTGGTAACTCTCACTTCCCTGCCCTTTTGTTCGTACATTGCTTCTAGCTTGCTTTTCAACACTGCGCGGGCATTTTGGTCGCCGTGTACCAAACGGATGGTGCTGGGCCAGCGGCGCATGCGCTTTACGAAGTTTAGCAGGTCGTTTTGGTCGGCGTGGGCGGAGTAGCCGCTGATGGAGGTAACGCCTGCGTTAATGTCGATACGCTGGCCGTCTATTTCTACCCAGCCGCCCTGGCCGTATTGCTGTATAGCGCGACCTGGGGTGCCAGCGCCCTGGTAGCCAACAAACAGCACTTGGTGGCGGACATCGCCCAGCATGGCTTTTAGATAATTCATAATGCGCCCACCTGCGCACATACCGCTGGCGGCGATTACCACGGCGGGCCTGCCTGTTTTGGCTAAATACTCAACCGTTTGCTCGTGTTCGGTGTGGCTTTCTACGGTGTAGAGGCTGGCAAAGTTGAGCGGATGGCGGCCCCCTTTTAGCCGCTTTTGGGCTTCATCATCCCAGTAGGGTTTTAGCTCGCGGTATACCTTGGTAAAGCGGGCGGCCAGCGGTGAATCGACAATGATTTCAAGCGTGCTCCACTGGCTGTTTTTGGCTTCATGAATAATGCCTTCCAGCTCGTAAAGCAGTTCTTGCGTGCGACCTATGCTGAAGGCGGGCACCATGACCGTGCCGCCGTTGGCTAGCGCTTGCTCTATCGCTTTTCTTAAAACGGCGCGGCGCTGGCGGCGGTCCGGGTGGGTGCGGTTGCCGTAGGTGCTTTCCAGCACTAGCTGGTCGCAGCCATGGGGCGATGTAGGCGCGGGTAACAGCGGCGCGTGGGGGGCGCCTAAGTCGCCGGAGAAGACGATACGCTCTTTTTCGCCATTGGCCGCCTGGTGCGCTACTTCAACGTAGCAGGAGCCTAATATGTGTCCTGCCCGTTTGAGTTTGATGCGGGTGGTGCCGTTTTCATCTTCGACGATGCGGTGCCATGTTTTGTAAGGCACGCTAACAATTTGCTTTTCCAGCTGTTTCTGAAAACGTTGGATCAGTTGCGTATTGCGGGTAAAGCCAATTTTTAGCGCGTCTTCAATGACCAGAGGCAGTAGCTTGGCAGAAGGCTCTGAGCAGATGATGGGGCCTTTGAACCCGGCTGCCAGCAAGTAAGGTAGCCGACCTACGTGGTCGATATGTACGTGGGTGATGACAAACGCCTGTACGGTGCTGATATCAAATTCGATTTGGAGCTGTTCGAAGCTGTCTTCTTCCGCGTCTTCGCCTTGAAAGAGGCCGCAGTCGATGAGTAGTGAGTGTTCGCTATTCAGTATGAGCTGGTGGCAACTTCCGGTAACGCCTGTTGCACCGCCGTGATGAATAATATCGAGCATGTGGCGCCTTTTAGGTGTTGTTAGGGGGCTTCACCGAAGCCAAGGATGGGTGGCGCATCCGGGGCGACGTTCCGCCGCCATTCGCGGGTGCCTTTTGCTCGTTCCTCGCAAGGCGTTACCGCGCGCTACACAATCAGCAGGGTAGATATTTCGTAGCGTGTGGTAAGCGCAGCGCACCCGCGGAAGCACCGCAAAGCGGTGCCGGGGTTGGGCATAGGGGCGCATTCGGGGCGTCGTTCCGCCGCCTTTCGCGGGTGCCTTTTGCTCGTGCCTCGCAAACGTTACCGCGCGCTACTCGAAGGTATGCCTAACATCTACTAGCGCGCTTAGCGCCCACTAGCGACCCTAGCTTGAATAATTTTTTGATAATAACCGCTTAGTTGTTTCTTTTTCTGCCTTAACGCATCGATTTCGGATCTCGTCAGCGGTTCTAAAGCCGACGAGATAACTTGCTTCGTTGGCGGTGAGGGCTGAGGTTTGTATTCCGAAGATATTTTTGATTTCATCACCAAAGCGCTCCTCCAATAATTGGATATGCTTTTTTACTGCGCGGAAATTTGTTGATCGACCAGCATTTACCAGCAGTATAGACCCAATTGCGTTTCCGCCGTTTATTAACAGGTAATTAGCCAGCTCTGCCAATGTGCTCCCCATGCTGGTCACGTCATCGACAAGCACATATTTTCCACCCTGCTCCACAGTTCCTTCAAATGAGGGCCTTGAGATTAGCCTTTCCATAGGGTCTGCGCCGGTATGAAACACTCTTTGCAGCTGGACAATATCTGTCTCACTGGTACCCCCACACACTTCAGCACATAAAAGTGAAAGCATTAGTGGTATCGCATTATCACCAGCGGCTTCCTTGGCATAAGGAGAAACAAAAATAGCATCCTCAGGAAACTCACCATTGAGCGACGCTAGAAACTCAAGAGCCAACTCCTCTACAAGCTGTAACGCAGCATCAGGGTTACCAGCTTTCGCAGTTATGTAGTCCGGATGCTGCTTTATATCATTATCATCGTTAAAACAATGAAAGTGCTTAGCCCCTTCCGGGAAGGCGTATACCCTATCCATTGTCTTTACCCACAGTTCGTTGCCTTATGTACACAATGTACTACTTGGAGATTTGCGTTAGTCGGTCCAAGTCAGCGTGTATATTTTGGCCCGTGCCACGATGCGTGTATTTTCGGTAATGCCGGGGTGGGCATGGAGGCACATCCGGGGCGTCGTTCCGCCGCCTTTCGCGGGTGCCTTTTGCTCGTGCCTCGCAAGGCGTTACCGCGCGCTACACAACCAGCAGGGTAGATATTTTGTAGCACGTGGTAAGCGCAGCGCACCCGCGAGAGCAGCGCGAAGCGGTGCCGGGGTTGTGCATTGGGGCGCATCCGGGGCGTCGTTCCGCCGCCATTCGCGGGTGCCTTTTGCTCGTGCCTCGCAAAGCGTTACCGCGCGCTACATTTGAATAATCAAAGCGTTAGATAACTTGTAGCGCGTGGTAAGCGAAGCGCACCCGCAGCGGCGGCCCGGCGCGAGAGCAGCGCGAAGCGGTGCCGGGGTTGGGCATTGGGGCGCATCCGGGGCGTCGTTCCGCCGCCATTCGCGGGTGCCTTTTTGCTCGTTCCTCGCAAAGCGTTACCGCGCGCTACGTTTGAATAATCAAAGCGTTAGATAACGTGTAGCGCGTGGTAAGCGAAGCGCACCCGCGGGAGCACCGCGAAGCGGTGCCGGGGTTGGGCATTGGGGCACATCCGGGGCGTCGTTCCGCCGCCTTTCGCGGGTGCCTTTTGCTCGTTCCTCGCAAGGCGTTACCGCGCGCTACAGGGTTGGTTTTCACCCTTGCACCGTTCACCGTTCACCGTTCACCGTTCACCGTTCACCGTTCACCGTTCACCGTTCACCGTTATCAGTCTCGGTGATCTTTTACGATCATGATGATCATGCTGAGGATGAAGGCGAGGAAAATGGTGATGATGGCGAATACGGTGCTGTTGTATAGCCGCCTGGGTTCGGTTGGGTACTCGGGGTATAGCGGGCTTTGCAGTACGCTTACCTGTTTGAGCTGGCGGGCGGCTTCCAAGCGGGTGTTTTCCAGGGCGGCTAGCGCGCTTGAGTAGGTTTCCTGGGCAAACTGGGCCTGGAGTTCGAGTGTTTCGTACTCGGCGGAAACGCGGTTGAGTGCGCCACCTGCGGCTTGGGCGAGGCGTTCGCTCTGTTCGCTGATCTGGTCTCTTAGTGCCGTAATATTGCGCTCTACCTGGCGTAGTTCAGCAGATTGCGAGCTTTGGAAACTGGCCAGGGCATCGCGCTGGGCTTGTAGGCGTGCCAAGTCGCCTTCCAGCGTGGCGACTACCTGATTCAGACCTTCAACGGTGGCTGTGGGTGAAACGAGGCCATACTCGTTTTGAAAGTCCAGTAGCTCCGCGCGGGTTGCTCGAAAACGCTCTTCCAAGCGCACCAGTTGCTGCTCTAAAAACAATACCTGCTCGTCTGCCAGGCGATGCCCCATGGCGTTCATGTGGTCTTCACCCGTTTTTAGAAGCAGCTCGGTCATATCGTGCGCAAATTCAGGGGTAAATGCCTGTGAACTGATATTGAGCACGCCTGCGTATTCATCGAGTTCAACATCTACGCGGCGCAGGTAATACTTGTGTAGTTCTTCAATGGGCGCATCGGGGTTGCGCAGCTTGGCAAAAATATCCCCGTGCTCACTAAAGTGTTCGCGAAAGCCTAGCGTTTCATCCATCTGGCGTAACATATCGGTTGAAAGCAGGTATTCGCGCAGTAGTAGCAGGTCGTGCGTATTGCCACCGCCGCCGCCGCCCATTAACGAGGCAAAGCTTATTTCAGGCGTTGCTACCTGGGGGCTTTCAAGCACCACGGTTGCGTTGGAGACATAGCGGGCTTGCGCCCAAATAAACCAGTAGAAGGAGACCAAAACTATTGCGATGAGGGCGATAGCCCACTGGGGGTATTGCGTGCCAAAGCGACGAAGAGACGATTGCATGAATTAGCTTGCCTTTAAACGGTCAATAAAGCGCAGGTGCATAAGAAGCCCTAGCGCAATAAGCGAAAACGTAAATAGCCAGAAATAGAGCATGCTGGTGCCAGGCACCACATGGTAGTGCTCAAAAAAGCCCAATCGCAGTGTCTCTAACCCGTGAGGTATAGGATTTAGCATCAGGTATTCAAGCAGCCAGTGCGGCAAGCTATTCAGCGGTAGAATGACGCCGGAAATAATCAGCAGCGGCAAAGACATCATGGTAATGACGCGCCCTACCTCAGGCACCAGGGTTGCGGAAACAGAGGTGACTAGCCCCAAGCCCAAGCCTAAACACCAGAGCGAGAACCAGGCGGCCATCGCGCGAATAGCATTATCCGGATACATTTCCTGGTCGAGCATTAGCCCGCCTATAATAAAAATCAGGAAGATAAAGGTACGCAGCATCCCTTCAAGAAAGTTGCGCGTCAGTACCGGGTCTACAGGCTGCACTTGGCGGTAGGCAAACAGCGCCTTATTGGCATTAATGGCACCCATGCCTCGTATCATCCCTTCACGCACCAGAAAGAATCCCAATAAGCCGGTAATCATCCAGGGAATAAAGGGTGCGTTAACGACTAGGCTATCACCACGGATAAAGCTGCGAATGGCCACCATGATTCCTACCATGGCAACCGGTTCAAAGATCATCCAGAACCAGCCCATGCGGTCGGCCATGGTGCGTGAAATAGCTTCACGCATGAACATGGCGTACCACACGCTGCGGGTCACTTGCCAAGGCGTGCGGGCGCCCCGGCGCGTTGCTTGTGTTTCAGCCATGACGGGTTGCCGCCTTTAGGTTCGTGTTGTTTGTCATGAATTTTTGCATGTGCGGGTGCGGCTTCGGGCGGCGGGTGCCGCCTTTCGCGGGTGCCTCGCTGCGCTCGTTACCACGCGCTACGAGGCCCCTTAGCGACTCACCAACCACTCATTACAGGTCAAGCGCGACGCGCGTGGTCACGGCGATCTGGAAGAGTATCTGCGTTAGCGTAGAAGCCAGCTGCAAGTTGTGTACCGGCGCCTTGGGCATTACGAGGATTTCATCACCCGGGCGCAGCGGTGAATTACGCGCGTGTTCCACAGCACCGTTTTGGCGCACCAGTAGAATCTGGCTCTCATCGGCACGCTCGGTAAAGCCACCGGCGCCGTTGACGTAGTCGATCACGCTCAGACCGGGGCGGTACACCACGGCTTGGGGCACCACGATTTCACCGCTGATCAGAACCGAATCGCTGATTTCAGGAATGGTAATGACATCGCCGTCTTGCAGGCGGATATCCGAAATCTTGCCGCCTTGCGCGACTACCAGGCGGCCACTGGGCTCAAGTTCACCTGCGCGTTCAATAAAGCGTTCAATCAGCTCGGCTTCACGCAGGCGAATTTGGGCTTCTTCGTCGGTGCGTGAGGTGGCGCCCAGGTAGGTGGTTTCCAAGCGGCGTAGGCTGTCTTCCAGCGCTTGCTCCTGCTGCTCCTTGACGCTTTCACGGCGCAGGGAAACGCTTTCAACGGCGGTCAGCCCTTGTGGCACAGCAATGGCATCAAGCAGCTCACTTAGGCGCGCATTGCGCGGCAAGGCGTAGAGCGAAGGCCCGAAGTAGCTGCCTTCTATTTCAACCACGATGGTTTCACTGCGCTGGTCGGCGGTAAAGGTGACTTCATCGCCACTGCGAATGGTTTGGCCAGCAAACAGGGCGACGGGGAAATAGTGGGCGATAGGACCATCGGTACGATGCCCACGCAGCAGTACGTTGGAGACACCGCTTCTCAACCGCGCCAGGTTTAAAAGCTCGGCGCCGCTAAGCGTGTTACTGGTTAGCTCGTAGCGCATCTCGCGGTGCACGTCTCCAGTAACCGCAATCGCCGGGCCGCGCTCTTCTACAACGATAGTGTCACCGTCCTGGAATTGCGGGCGTGCAATCGTGCCGTTAAGCAAAAAGTCGTAGAGGTCCACCGTTGCAACCAGGCGATCGTTGCGCATTACACGCACTTGGCGATAGCTGCCCAAGTCTTGTTCGATCCCGCCTGCCTGGTCAAGAAAGTAGAGCAGCGAGTCATCGGGCGTACCGGCATAGCGCCCGGGGTTTTGCACATAACCTGTTACATAAACGGCGACGGGTTGGACACCTTGCAGATTGGTGTAAACCTCAACGTTGTCAGGATATACCGAGGTAATCGCTTGGCGAACGCTGTTATCGACCTGCTGGCTACTCTGGCCTTCTACATTTAAGGGGCCGGAGCCGGGGATGAAGATGTTGCCCTGGGCGTCAACCGGCAGCACCCGGTCTAACTCAAACGCGCCCCAGGCACGCACGGTGACTTGGTCGCCTGGCTTGATGCGATAATCAGCGTTCAGGCCATCGCCCATGGCGCCGCGAAAGCCACCGGTGAAGAGGTTATATCCAAAGGGGGGCAGTGCATCCGGGTCGCGGGGTGGTGTGGCGATGGGGCCATAGGTGCCACTGCGCCAATCGGCGCGGGGCATATCATCTACCTGGCCTTGCTGCTGTAACCCCTGCTGCCCTTGAGACGATGACGCCTGATTACTGCTGCGTTGGCCTGAAAGAGTGTCGTCCGGCAGGCTGAGAATCTGGGCGGAGGCCGGCGCACTGAACACAACCAAACAGGCGAGGGAAACGGTAGTCAGCGCTTTCGATAGGCAAGCGCGCTTGCATGATTCAAAGAGATTCATTAAAGGCGCCCTTCTGCCGTTTGCGTTATGACTCGCTGGTTTACCCACTCTTCTGACGATGCTTTGCATACCAGCGCGCGGCGAGCTTCGCCACTCATGCCAATCACTTGTAAGCGACGGCATTCACGCCCACTGGCTGCCAGGTAGGATTCGTCGGCCACAATTTCAACATTGTCGCCCCACGGGCTGTTAGCCACGCTGATAACGCCACCAGCCGGTGTTTGATCCAGAAAGCCGTTCACACTTTCATCAAGAATGGGCTTTGCGGAGTCATCACTAAGGACATAGCGCTGCTGCTGGGAGGCGCTGCCAGAGGGGTAGCTCGTAGCGCACCCACTTATTACGGCCATACTTAACACGGCTAGCAGCATGCGAGCCGGTCGAACTACTAAAAATGAGGTCTTTGGCATAATAATTTCCAGAAAAGGCACGCTACCGCCCCGGGATTATAACGGGCGTATTCCCTTGCCCAACGCTGTGCGGATAAAATTTGATAATCATTGCTATTTAAATGCTCAGGCATTGTAAGGGATTAGCGGGCCTGGCTCTACTCTTGAGACTCTTTGTGAGCCTATTCATTTTATATTTATCCCCAAAAGGGGGTAACGTAATCGCCGAATGAACTATTGAAGTTCAAATGAGTAATAAAAAATAATTAGATTTAAAAAAACCACTCTGATCGCCAGAACGGTTTTACGTGCAGCGCCACATAAATAGAGTCCATCTACCATGGCTTGCCATATACCTCTGCAGCTTTAAACGCCCTGCCTGCTTGGTCTTTTTCAGATAGCGCGAAGGGTACCGGTAGCTCTGGCCACTGAATGTTCAGGTCCGGGTCGTCATAGCAAATACAGCGCTCGGATTCAGGGTGGTAGAAGTCGGTGGTTTTGTAGAGGAAGTCCGCTGTTTCAGACAGCACTACAAACGCATGACCAAAGCCTTCTGGCACCCACAGCTGTCGGCTGTTTTCAGCGGAAAGCTCAACGCCTACCCACTGGCCGAAGTGAGCCGAGTGTTTACGCAAATCGACCGCCACATCCCACACAGAGCCCTGCACCACGCGTACCAACTTACCTTGTGGCTGCTCTAACTGGTAATGGATGCCACGCAGTACACCCTGGCGGGAGCGCGAGTGGTTATCCTGCACAAATTCACGTGTGCAGCCTGTGGCCTCTTCAAACGCCTTCTGGTTAAAGCTTTCCATAAAGAAGCCGCGTTCGTCGCCAAACACCTTGGGCGTTAACGCTACCACGCCGGGTAGCGAGGTCTCTTCAATCTGCATTACAGGCCCCCTTTGGCATCCAGCCGCGTCAACAGGTATTGACCATAGCCGGTTTTAGACAGTGCATTCGCGCTCTCTCGCAGTTGAGCATCACTCAACCAGCCTTGCTGCCAAGCGATCTCTTCCAGGCAAGCTACTTTCAGGCCTTGGCGGTGCTCGATGGTTTGTACGTACTGGCTGGCTTCCAGCAAGCTATCGTGCGTGCCGGTATCCAGCCATGCAAAACCGCGCCCCAGGCGCTCAACACGCAGGTCGCCACGCTCAAGATACGCGTTATTGATGCTGGTAATTTCCAGTTCGCCGCGCTCTGAAGGCTCGACTTGGCGGGCAATGTCCACCACATCGTTGTCGTAGAAGTAGAGGCCAGTAACGGCATAGGGCGACTTCGGCGTAGCAGGCTTTTCCTCAATGGAAACCGCCTTGCCATCATTGTTAAACTCGACCACGCCAAAGCGTTCGGGGTCTTTCACTAAATAGCCAAACACCGTGGCGCCGCTTTGCTGCTCAGAAGCTCGTTTCAACTGGTCCGAAAAGTGCTGTCCGTGAAAGATATTATCGCCCAGCACCAAACAGACTGGTGCATCACCAATAAAATCTTCACCAATCAAAAACGCTTGCGCCAAGCCATCCGGGCTTGGCTGCACCGCGTACTCAAAACGTACGCCAAACGCGCTGCCATCGCCCAGCAGGTTTTCGTACTGAGAAAGATCTTCAGGTGTAGAGATAATCAGAATTTCCCGAATCCCGGCCAACATAAGCACCGAAATGGGATAGTAAATCATTGGCTTGTCATAAATAGGCAGTAGCTGCTTTGAAACACCGCGTGTAATTGGATGCAAGCGCGTACCGCTGCCTCCTGCCAAAATAATACCTTTACGTTGCATCGCTTTTTGCTCCTTGCTTATGGCTGCGCGGTTAACGCGAGCGGGCTATTTCTTCCACTGTCAGTGCCAATTGGCTTTGCCAATCCGGCAGCTGTACTGATAGCGCTTTTTCAAGTTTATCAACGGATAGCCGCGAGTTCAGCGGGCGCGCAGCGGGCGTCGGGTAATCCGTGGTTGGAATAGCCGAAACGCCGTCCGGCGTAATGACCAACGGTAAACCGCACTGCTTTGCCGCCTTAAAAATCTCACAGGCAAAGCCATGCCAACTGGTCTCGCCACGTGGTGCCAAATGATACACCCCGCTGGCCAAGGTGGCACCTTCGCTTAGCAACCTCGTTAGCGCCTGCTGCGTTATCAGCGCGATCAAACGTGCTGGCGTCGGCGCGCCCACCTGGTCATTAATAATGTTTAACGCCGAACGCTCCGCCCCCAAGCGCAGCATAGTGGCTAAAAAGCTTTTGCCAAAAGCACTGTAGACCCAACTGGTACGAAAGATCAGGTGCTGGCAGCCGCTATTCGCTACCGCTTCATCACCGGCAAGCTTGGTCGCGCCATAGACGTTGCACGGCCCGGTGGTGTCACTCTCTTGCCAGGGCGCACTGCCTTGGCCGCTGTATACGTAATCAGAAGAGTAATGGATCAGCCATTTGGATTGCTGCTGGCAGTATTCAGCTAACTGAGCGGGCAGCGCCGCGTTCAGGCGCTCAGCCATTGCCTGGTCGGACTCAGCGTTATCCACCGCCGTATAAGCCGCCGCATTGATCACTACATCGGGCTGATGCTGAGTCAAGAAAGCACTTACCGCGCCCGCATTGGAAAGATCAAGCGCTGCTCGATTAGGGGCTAACACGTCGCCCACTGTGGCAAGTTGGCGGCGTAGCTCGAACCCCACCTGGCCGTTACCGCCGGTAATCAATACCTTCATACCGCATTCCTTTGTTAAATCTTGAATTTGATCACCGCATCAACCACTAACACAATGTTTACCAAGCCCCCAGGTTTGATAACCATTGCAGGAGCAGGCTTCAGCCAGCGATGGGGTTGGCCCAACCCCGGGAGGCCTTCGGCCTCCTTCGCCGATGTGTCGGACCACCAGTGGAACTGGGCTCCCACAATGATTATCCAGCACCGAGGCCTGATAAACTGAGACCACAATACTTGCCCAGCCCCAAAGGTTTAATAAACATTGTAGGAGCAGGCTTCAGCCAGCGATGGGGTTGGCCCAACCCCGGGAGGCCTCCGGCCTCCTTCGCCCAGTGGAACTGGGCTCCCACAATGATTATCCAGCCCTGGAGCTTGAATTGGACTCCACAATGTTTACCCAGCCCCGAGGCTTGATGAACTAACCCCAACAATGTTTACCCAGCCACAAGGATTTGATAAACATTCTAGGAGCAGGCCTCAGCCAGCGAATGGGGTTGCCCCAACCCCGGGAGGCCTCCGGCCTCCTTCGCCGATGTGTCGGACCACCAATAAATTGGGCTCCCACAATGATTATCCAGCCCTGGAGCTTGAATTGAACTCCACAATGTTTACCCAGCCCCGAGGCTTGATAAATCAAGCTCCCACAAGGTTAATCTGCCTCCCGGGCCAATGAGGTTGTGAAAGCAGTTCAGTCAGCGACCACAAAAGTAACACCCTTCACAAGCTACCCAACCGCTCGCCTTGATAGCTACCGTCTTGCACGCGCTGCCACCATGCACGGTTATCAAGGTACCACTGAACGGTTTTACGCAGCCCGGTTTCAAAGGTTTCTTCCGGGCGCCAGCCAAGTTCGCGCTCGATTTTACTGGCATCAATCGCGTAACGCAGGTCGTGGCCTGGTCGGTCTTGTACAAAGGTGATCAAATCACGGTAACGATGCTCAGCGGGCACCAGCTCCTGCAATAAATCGCACAAGGTTTCGACCACCTCAAGGTTCGCCTTCTCGTTATGGCCGCCAATGTTGTAGGTTTCGCCTACCACGCCCTCGGTCGCGACCTTTACCAACGCACGGGCGTGGTCTTCTACGTACAGCCAATCACGCACCTGCTGGCCATTGCCATAGACCGGCAACGGCTTGCCCGCCAGAGCGTTTAAAATCATCAGCGGGATCAGCTTTTCAGGGAAGTGGTACGGCCCGTAGTTATTGGAGCAGTTGGTTAACAGTACCGGCAGGCCGTAGGTGCGGTGCCAGGCGCGCACCAGGTGGTCCGAACTTGCCTTGCTGGCGGAATAGGGTGAGCTGGGTGCATACGGCGTTTCTTCGGTGAAGAGGTCTTCCGGGCCTTCCAGGTCGCCATACACCTCATCGGTCGAGATATGATGGAAGCGGAACGCCGAGGCTTTTTCCGGCGCACTCGTTTGCAAGCCTTTCCAGTAATGGCGAGCCGCTTCCAACAGCGTGTAAGTGCCCACAATGTTGGTTTGAATAAACGCCGCTGGGCCATCTATAGAGCGATCCACGTGCGACTCTGCCGCCAAGTGCATCACCACATCCGGCTGGTAGCGCTCAACAATAGCCGCCATGCGCGATGCATCACCAATATCGGCCTGCTCAAAAGCGTAGCGCTCGCTGGCTTCAACATCAGCAAGCGACTCTAAATTACCGGCATAGGTTAACGCATCAATATTGACGACCGTGTGTTCGGTCTTTTTGATAAGTGCTCGCACAACCGCCGAGCCAATAAAGCCCGCACCGCCTGTTATTAAAAAAGTTTTCGTAGACATAGTTTCTTCACAAAAGGCCAATTTAATGATTCACCGTTATGCATGAGTCTGCGCTTTAAGCCAAATATTTTGGCATGTAGGCTCTTTAGCAACGACACATAGATAGAAAAAGCCAAGCGCCTGGGAGGCTAGGCGCAGGCTTGTACCCAGCACACTTTGTAATAGTGGCAAGAACCCCGATTACGACACTGGTGCCTGACGGGCCATTTGCGTTTGATTAGCGTAGATCCCCCAGAGCACAGCCAGCAAGAACGCGTACATCATTACACCGCTGTTGTGCGTTAAAAATGCTTGCGATAATCCAAAGTCCATAAAGGTAACCGGTAGCAGCACGCCCGCCGTTGCAACCGCACGCGTCGCTAAATCTTTAGCATTTATTTGTTTGGCGAATAAGCGCATGGGTACTAGATAAAGCGCTAACAGCACGACCAAGCCAAGTACGCCTCGCTTTGCAAACGCGTCTATAAATTCATTATGCGCGTGCCCATACTGGGTGACCTGCTGGTCAATAACCCCTTGTTCGCCCAGTGCTTGCATTGCCTGTACGTAGCCTTGCGTGCCCCACCCTGTGAGTGGTTTTTCCATTATTAAATGACTGGCGCCCCGCCACATTTCAAAGCGAGCACCTAACGAATTAGTGCGGTTCTCACCGCTTATATAATTATTGAGATCGTAAAAGGTGTAGTGCACCCTATCCTGAACACCTGTTTGAGGAATCAAGTAAACAACCAGGCCCGCTGCTATAACAGCGCCAACGATGGCAAGCTTCATTCTGGTAGCAAAGAAACTTCCGTAAGCGCGATAGAGTATAAGTAAAACAATGGGAAAGCCTACCCAGCCGCCACGGCTACCAGAAAAAAGCGACCCAAGTACGCCGCCTAAAAATCCAGCAAAAAGCAGCGTTATCCATAGCATACGGTGCTGGCGCTGGACATGTGCCCACCCCAGCCCCGCCAGGCAGAGCACGCCTAACAGCATACTTAAATTGCCGAACTGAATAACGTGCGTGAATCCTTGCGCTCTATCAATACCTTCGGCCAGTTTTTGCCAGCTTGCCCAGCCTCCTGCGCTTATTCCTCCTAACGCAATACCGGCCCACATAACACTTAAATGGGGCGGGTAGCGTAGCACCCACCATAGTGCAGGCACAGCCAATATAAAGCGTACAGGCTTATCGATTCCGCTACTGCCTTGCCCATCCCATAACGCTTCGGCCATACCTACTAGTGCATAAGCGCATAACACCGCCACAATCAGCCAGTCTTCTCGAGCAAGCGTTGGGAGGCGCCAACGCAACAATAAGTAAAGACCCGCTAGCATTAAAACAGCGGCACCTAGTGAGTAACCGCTGGGAATAATGAGTGCAATACTGACCAGTAGGAAAACAGCGGCATCCGTTAGCATCACAGAAAACGAGCGAGGCGCACAGGGATCGTGCATATTCATTGCAGGCTTCAAGACAAGTACCCTTCGATAAGCGCTGCTATAAACGGCAGCAGAAAGAGCGTGAATGCTACCACAGTTAAAACCTGTCCAAGAAAAGCATGCGTGCTTCCCAAGCACCCTGTGCCACTTTTAGGCTATCAGTCTTACAATATGCCCACGGACTTTCGCGGGAGAGAATCTGCTCATTTAGGTTCAGGTATGGTTAACCATCGCGTATTGCTGCCAGCGCCATGTATCTAACAACATCTCATCGAGTGATTTTTCGGCGTGCCAGGATAACTCCTTCTCGGCTTTAGCAGCATTGGCCCAAAAAGCAGCAAGATCGCCTTGGCGTCGTGGCGCAAATTGATAAGGAATATTGACCCCCGTTACCTCTATAAAGCTCTGCACCATATTGAGTACCGAGGTTCCACACCCAGTGCCCAAATTGTAGTAATTCACTCCTGGCGCCTCCAATACGCGCAACGCGGCGTAGTGCCCCTTAGCGAGGTCGACAACGTGCAGATAGTCACGCATGCAGGTGCCGTCCGGGGTTGGGTAGTTATTACCAAAAATCATGACGTGTGGAAGCACTCCCGCTGCTACCTGGCTGATATAGGGCATCAAATTATTAGGCGCCCCTTGGGGAGACTCACCAATAAGCCCTGTAGGGTGTGCTCCAATAGGATTAAAATAGCGCAGCAGAACGACAGACCAATCCGGGTCGCTTGTGTGCAAATCTTCAAGCACTTTTTCAACCATTCCCTTGGAAACGCCGTATGGGCTTGCCGAGACACCTCTTGGCATATTCTCCAGGTAAGGCACCTCTGACTCGGGTCCATATACGGTTGCTGATGAGCTAAAAATCAGCTTCTTGACGTTGGCTTGTTGCATGGCCTGGCACAAACATATCGTGCCATACACGTTGACTTCATAATAAGCCAAAGGCGTGCGGACACTTTCTCCCACTGCCTTTAAGCCTGCACAATGAATCACCGCATCAATCGAATTTTCAGCAAAGACAGAAGCCAAAAAAGCAGTATCGCGGATATCGCCCTCGTAAAATGAAACCGAGCGCTGTGTAATCGTCTCTATACGCTCGATAACACTGTACTTACTGTTACAAAGGTTATCGACAATAATCACTTCAATACCAGCCTGAAGAAGTTCTACTGCGATATGAGAGCCGATATAACCTGCACCGCCCGTTAACAACATCATCACAACATCTCGTTAATACGCATTTTTATGCTTGAATCCCTTAAAAATCGTCATACAGATAATTTTCAAATCCAGCCAGGTGGACCAGTTATCGATATACCATAAGTCGTACTCAACGCGTCTTTGCATTTTTTCCAATGTATCGGTTTCGCCTCTTAACCCGTTGACCTGCGCCCAACCCGTAATACCGGGTTTTACCTTATGGCGCCGCATATAGGATTCGACAAGCTCTTTGTAATACTCATTATGGGCGAGTGCATGTGGTCGTGGCCCAACTATCGACATTCTTCCTTGTAACACGTTATAAAATTGCGGTAA
>NZ_JBQSYY010000024.1:0-48304 GCF_052379785.1 Halomonas sp. 72
GGTATGCGTAGCCTGCATAGAGCGTTGCTTGCGAGCCAACTTTTCGTACAAAGCCTAAGCTTCAACCCTCGCGCTTTGCGCCGCTCGGCAAGCTGGGCGGCGGAAAACAGCAGCAGCTTGTCTTTATCTCTTGGGGTTAATTCCATAGGGCGCCTCCATCAGAATCGATTAAGTTAACCAAATACGTGGAATATGGGCCTCGCGCTCAATCCAGCGCGGGCGCAGCAATTGCCAGGCCTGTTCGCACAGCGCCCAGGCTTCATTTCGTGAGTCACCCAGATAGCGCAGCAATAAAACGTCCTGGCGCACCGTTACCGCCCAGCGTGGGTTATCCGGCAGGGCATTACGCAGCTCCTCAATCGCCGCTGGCGCATCACTCATTCCCACCGCCCAAAGCGTGGCCTGCACCGTAGCGCCGCCCTGCCCCCAGCGCCCCATAAAGCGCGGGTGTAACGGGTCTAACGGCTGGCGTTCTAGCCACAGCGGCTTGCCATCCAGCGTCAAACGAAAATACTGCTCAATGCGTCCTGATAAGTATGGCAACTCGCTCGCCGGGCGGCCCAAGGCCATGACTTCCCAGCCTAAACAGCGAGCACTGCCGTGAAGATCAATATGGGTACGCTGTTCGCCTTTAGAGCCATCAAAGGCAATGGTTTCCTGAGGTAGCCACTCAAGCGTTGCGCCATCGGCGACCTCAAGTTCAGTGCGCTGGCTCCAGGCCACGCCTTGGCTATCGGCCTTATAAAGCTTATTCGCCGCCGGGGTGGTCAACAGGGCATGTGCGCCCTGCTCGACGTGAGCCTTGATGGTGAGCGCGTCGCCGCTGACCAATCCGCCGGGTGGGTGCAGTACGTAGATATGGCACGCCTCCTGGCTGCCTTCAGGATAAAACGGCCGCTGGACCCGAAGTGGCCCTTGGTGGCGTGCCTGGATTAACCGCGTGGCGCCATCGCGCTTGGCAAAACGCAGCGCCAGTGAGGCCGCCCAGTGGCGTTCCTGGTCAAAGCGGTGGCCGGAGCCCGCAAGCGGTGGGGCGAGTTCGCGCAAGGTCATGGAAGACAGTCGCATCCTTTTGAATAGGTCATAGCCTTTCAAATGCAAGGAATGCGCCAAAATGGGGAAAAGTGGACTTTTACTATCGCTGCAAAGTTTTAGCCGTCATAACCCATCAGCACTAACGGCTTTTTGCACCAAAAAAGATCATTAAAAGGGTCGGCCGCACCAAAAATAACAAGTAGTTAACCGCCCCTTGTGTGGCAAAAGACCACACGCCCAACACTTCTTATTTGGGAACTTTCCGATACTATTGGGCCATCCTCCGTCAACAGCTTGTCTGTTGCCCACCAAGGTAGATGGCTTCGTGCAGTTACAATGCTCAGCAAACAAGCTCTGGTATCGCATTGCGCTTTGTATGGCGTTTGTGGCGATGCAGCTGCTGTTAGTTGGGCCGCTGATTTCACAGTATCAGTCCGATGGGCAACATCACGCGCATCACGAAGCTAGTCATCACTCTAGCCATCAAGGCGGCGGTCATCATCAACATACTGCCCCTCAAGCAAGCCACCATCATCATGCGGGCCATGCTGAAGAAGTAGAACCGATATTCAACTGGTTCCACCAATGTGGTTACTGTGCCATCTGGCAACAGTTTCCAACGGCGCATACCTCTCTCCCTCCGATCAGCTTGCAAGCGTTTATTACGCATGACCAGCTGCTGACGCAACCGACACAGGCTATAAAGTCCTGTGATAACTACCCCCACGCGCTAACGCGCGCCCCGCCCTTTTTTCGGATCGTATAACGCCACATCGTCAGCCTTTTTAGCCTGAAGTTTGCTTCTGGCTGGCGGCTGTCTACACCAAAAAAAGGGATCATCATGCCGCATCTAACTATTGGGCATGGCGTCGTTACGCCTGCCCGCTTAAAAAACCGTTTTCAACGACACGTACTGACATTAAGCGTCGCTGCCGCATCGAGCGTTGTTGCTCAAGGCGTATGGGCACAGGCGCCTGCCGCTCACCACGAGCATCATCATGCGTTAAACACGATGGTCGTGACCGCTGTACCGCTAAGCTCACCGCTCACGGTGGAAACCGACCCGCGTATACCGCGGCAACCGGCCCCTGCCAGCGACGGCGCCGACTACCTTCAGACCATCCCCGGGTTCTCTGCCATTCGTAACGGTGGCACCAACGGTGATCCGGTGTTCCGTGGCATGTTTGGCTCACGTCTTCGCGTGCTGACCAATGGCAGCCAAATGCTAGGCGCCTGCCCGGCAAGAATGGATGCGCCTACGTCTTATATCTCACCTGAAAATTACGACAGCCTCACCGTCACCAAAGGGCCGCAGTCCGTTCTGTGGGGCCCCGGCGCTTCAGCGGCAACGGTGCGCTTTGACCGCGGCCCGGAGGAGTTCGATGAAGCCGGTGTGCGAGTGGATGGCAGCGTCATGCTGGGTACCTATGGGCGCTTTGATCGCCGCATTGATGCCGCTTTAGGCAATAAAGACGGCTACCTGCGCATTACCGGCAATCAATCCGAAGCTAATGACTATCAGGATGGCGATGGCAACGCCGTGCCCTCGTTATGGGATAAGTGGAACGGTGACATAGCGCTTGGATGGACACCCGACAACGATACCTGGCTTGAAGTCACCGCAGGCCGAGGAAACGGCGAAGCGCGCTATGCCGGGCGAGGTATGGATGGCAGCAAATTTCTGCGCGAAACCGTGGGCATCCGTTTTCAGCGCGAGAATTTAGGTGAACACTGGAAACGTCTGGAAATGCAGGCCAACTATGCCTATGCCGACCATATTATGGATAACTTCACGCTGCGCTCACCGGGCAGCATGGACATGGGTGGTGGCATGGACATGGGCAGCGGCATGGACATGGGTGGTGGCATGGACATGGGCGGCGGCATGGACATGGGCAGCGGCATGGATATGGATGGCGGTATGGACATGAGTGACGGCATGGCCATGCGGCTAGACCGTCGCACCCGCAGCGCGCGCGTCGCATCAACGTGGGAGTGGGAAAACACCACGTGGACGGCCGGTGTCGATGTCGAGCATCAGGTACATCGCAATCTGGATGGCGAACACTGGCAGCCCGACTACGAGCAGACCCAGTTTGGCGCCTTCAGCGAAGTCACCCGTTTTATCGATGAACGTGACCGTCTTATTGGCGGCGCCCGCGTAGACCGCTACCGCGTCAGTGACGAAAGCCTGGACACAGCTACCACAGGCCTCACCCGCCGCGACACTCTGCCCAGCGCTTTTATCCGCTATGAGCAGGATTTAGCCTCAGCACCGGTCACCTGGTATGCCGGGGTCGGGCATGTGGAGCGCTTTCCCGATTACTGGGAATTGAGCTCTAGTCAGGCAGGCCCGGCCGGTAGTTTGAATGCCTTTGACGGTGTTCAACCCGAAAAAACCACCCAGTTGGATATAGGCGCGCAGTATAACGACCAGCGCTTAAGCGCATGGGTGTCCGGGTATGCAGGATACGTTAACGATTTCATCTTGTTTGATTACAACACCGCGGGCATGGGCGGTACTCAGATCGATAACATTGATGCTCAGATTGCGGGTGCCGAAGTGGGCGCTAGCTATCAACTAACCGACAACTGGGTAAGCAATGCCTCGCTGGCCTATGCCTGGGGGCGAAATGCCAACGACGATGAGGCATTACCACAGATCCCACCGCTGGAAGCCAAGGTCGGCCTGACCTATGCACACGATGACTACTCTGTGGGTGGCCTATGGCGTGGTGTTGCGGCACAAAACCGTATTGCGCTCGAAAAAGGCAATGTCGTCGGCCAGGATCTGGAATCGTCGTCAGGCTTCGGGGTGTTCTCGCTTAACGGTGCCTATCAAGCAAGCAACCACCTAACGCTAAGTGTGGGGGTGGATAACGTTTTCGATACCACCTACACCGAACACTTGAATCTGGCGGGTAATGCAGCCTTTGGCTATCCCGCTGATTTGGATCGCGGCATTAATGAGCCTGGCCGCATGGTGTGGGCACGGGCCGACTTCAGCTTCTGATTCATTCAGGTGCTCAGTAGAGCACCTGTTTACCCTTACCGCTTAAAACCACCAGGCTAGATGCCTGGTGGTCTGGAGAGACTTCATATCGACCACGTCACCCCCACAAGAAGGTAAACGCAAGACCTTCGACCTGTATCGCGCCGTTTGGCGCTGGCACTTTTACGCCGGCCTTTTGGTTCTGCCGTTCATGATCACCCTGGCAATTACTGGGGGCCTTTATCTTTTCAAGGACGAACTGGATGCACTCATACACGCTGATGTGAAGCGCGTAGCCGTTCAAGAGGCGACGCTCCCTCCCTCTACGCTGGTAAGCGCAGCCCTTACGGCTCACCCTGGCACTGCCGTAAAATTCACCGACCCCGCCACGCCGAAAAGCTCGGCGGAGATCACAGTGAATACTGCCTCGGGCGAGCGGTTAGCCGTTTACGTCAATCCGTATACTGCCAATGTGCTGGGGGCGCTGGATGACCGCGGCACGGTGATGTGGACCGTTCGCTATCTGCACAGTTTGAAATACTTTGGACCTACAGCGCGCAAACTGATTGAAATAGCCGGCGGCTGGGCAACCCTGCTAGTGCTCACCGGCATTTACCTCTGGTGGCCACGGCGTAAAGGCAAAGGCGGCGTGATTAGCGTGCGCGGCAAGCCAAAAAGCCGCGTGTTCTGGCGTGATCTGCATGCCGTGCTGGGTATTTTTGTCGGTGGGTTTATCGTCTTTCTGGCGATCACCGGAATGCCTTGGTCGGGCGTGTGGGGCGCGCAGGTTAATCAGTGGGCTAACGGTAACAATTTCGGCTACCCCTCTGGTGTGCGCGTTGAAGTGCCCATGTCGGAAGCGCGTTTAAACGCGCAAAGCCCGACAAACTGGTCACTCGAACAGGCACAAATTCCAGAATCCACACAGGGACCAGGCCAGGCAACGAGCATTGGCCTTGACGGCGCTGTCGCCATCTTCGATGAGCTGGGATTGCATCATGGCTATGCGGTCAGCCTGCCCACCACAGAGACCGGCGTGTACACCGGATCAGTCTATCCTAATGACCTTAGCCAACAGCGCGTGGTGCATCTTGATCAGTACAGCGGCGAGCGCTTGATCGACATGAGCTACTCCGATTACGGGCCCCTGGGTCGCTGGTTGGAATTTGGTATCAACGTGCATATGGGCCAGCAGTTTGGTCTGGCCAACCAACTGCTCTTTTTGACCGTGTGCGTGGCGATTATCCTGCTGGCGGTATCGGCCGCAGTAATGTGGTGGAAGCGCCGCCCCTCACGCGCAATGGGCGTACCGCCACTACCGGCAGACAAACGCGTTTTCCGGGGTCTGATTGCCATTCTGGCGATAGGCGGATTGATTTTCCCGCTGGTAGGCGCGTCGTTGATCGTCATGCTGCTGCTTGATTGGCTGATTGTGCGCCCGCTCCAGGAGCGGAGGCTGGTTAACCAGCCAAGGTAACACCTCAGTTTCTATCACTCCCTCTTTCTGGCCCCCTTGGGGCCAGAAGCTCAGGTTTATCTAAATCTCAATTTACGCCTCTCGCTCTATCTTTCCCGCTACTCACACGCGCCACAGAATAGCCACTATCGGTATGCCTTCAAGTATCGAACGATGCCAGCGCAAGACCCGTTGATGCCTTGGCCAACTAAAGCGATACATTAATAGCGCATTTGCGCTTATTGCCTCATAAACTCATGCCTATTTCAGTCTACCTCAGCACGTTTATCCGCTTGACATTAAATTATTTGCGCCACAAACTTAGCCGAGGCTATACTTGTTTCCACAGCGCAAAATGATTACACGGAGTAACACTGCTTCGTCTACTATCTACCTCATGTCGAGTCTGGAGCTTAATAATGGCAACAAAACATGCTGTGATTCTATTGGGAATGCTGCCTTTCAGTACCTTGGCAGCGGCTGATGAAACGCCCCTCAACGTGGTGGCAACCATTGGCATGATTGCCGATGTGGCACAGGAGGTAGGCGGCGAATGCGTTAGCGTCCAGGCCATGATGGGCCCCGGGATCGACCCGCATCTTTTCCAGGCCAGCGCCAGCGATGTTTCGCTGTTGCGCGGCGCCGAACAGATTCTTTACTCGGGCTACGCCCTGGAAGGCCAGCTGGGTTCGGTGCTGGAAAATTTCTCTTCGCGCACCCCGACGCTTGCTGTCGCGCCCTCTTCGATCGACCCTTCATCGCTGATTACCGCGCAGGATATCTACGGCATCGATCCGCACCTGTGGATGGATGTTTCGCTTTGGGCGCAAACGCTGCCGACGCTAAGCGATACCTTTATTGAAGCGCGCCCCGACTGCGCGGATACTATTGAGGCCAACACCGAACGATACCAGACCGAACTGTTGGCGCTCCACAAGTGGGTCAAGGAGAGTATCGCGACCATTCCCGAGAGTCAGCGCGTGCTGGTGACCGCCCACGATGCGTTTAGCTACTATGGGCGCGCCTACGATATCGACGTTGAAGGTATTCAAGGCATCAGCACCGAAACCGAAACCGGCATTGCCGATATCCGCAACATGGCGACGAGTGTGGTAGAGCGCGACGTACCGGCGGTGTTCGTTGAAAGCACCATCAATCCGCGCACCGTCCAGGCGGTGATCGACGCGGCCAAGCAGCGTGGCCATGACGTTGTGGTTGGCGGCGAGCTTTATTCCGACGCCATGGGCGATGACGGTACCGTCGACGGCACCTATATGGGTATGATCTACCGTAATACCCAGCATATCGTTAACGCACTCGGCGGCACACTTTCCCCACTGCCCGATGAGCTCAACGACTGGGCAAGCGAGTGGCAGCTCGACCAACAGGGATAAAAGGGCATACTCTCGATGGTAACATCTGCAAGTGCCGAGCCCGCTCTCAGCATCAACAATTTGACCGTGAGCTATCACAACCAGCCCGTGCTTTGGGATATCAATCTCGATATCCCGGCGGGCGTGATGGCGGGAATTGTCGGCCCCAACGGCGCAGGCAAAAGCACGCTGATCAAAAGCCTTTTAGGGCTGGTGCCATCGCTTTCCGGCGAGGTGCTGGTGCACGGCAAGCCTTATGCCGCCCAGCGCAAGCGAGTGGGCTACGTGCCCCAGCGCTCGAGCGTGGATTGGGACTTTCCCACCACCGCGCTCGATGTGGTGACCATGGGCCTTTACGGGCGCCTTGGCTGGTTCAAGCGCCCCGGGCGCCGAGAACGTAAAGAGGCGATGGACGCGCTCGACATGGTCAGCATGAGCGAGCTTGCCCACCGCCAGATCAGCCAGCTTTCCGGCGGCCAGCAACAACGCGTGTTTCTGGCCCGCGCACTGGTGCAACAGGCCGACGTTTACTTTCTGGACGAACCCATGGCCGGGGTCGATGCCACCACCGAACGGGCGATCATCGATATACTGCGCCGCCTGCGTGATGCGGGAAAGACGCTTATCGTCGTCCACCACGATCTGCAAACTGTCGGTACCTACTTCGACTGGCTATTGCTACTGAACGTGCGCGTGATTGCCAGTGGCGACGCCAAAGACGTTTTCAAGATCGACAACCTCCGCCAGGCCTACGGCGGCCAGATCGCGCTGCTGGGTGACCACGAGTCATTAACGTTTCCCGCCTCAAAAGTGACCTGACCCATGCAGTGGCTCGAACTTCTATCGGATTATACCTTTCAAAACGTGGTGATCGGCGCCTCGCTTCTGGGCCTGATCAGCGGCCCCTTGGGCTGCTTTGCGGTGCTGCGCCGTCAAAGCCTGCTGGGCGACGCCATCTCCCACGCGGCTCTTCCGGGAATATGCCTGAGCTTCATCATTACCGGCAGCCGCGATATTGGCGGCATCATGATCGGCTCGCTTGCTACCGGCTCTCTTGCCGCGCTGATCATGCTGCTGCTCACCCGCAAAAGCCGCCTGAAAACCGATGCGGGGCTAGGCGTTTGCCTGAGCCTCTTCTTTGCCGTTGGTATCGTGCTGCTCACCTACATTCAAGGCACCAGCAACGCCGCCCAGGGCGGGCTTGAGGCCTTTTTATTCGGCCAGGCCGCCGCCACGCTGCGCTCGGATCTGTGGGTGATGGGTGGCGTGACGCTGGTAACGCTTTCGCTGCTCGCCGCCTTCTGGAAGCAGGCCAAGCTGGTCACGTTCGACGCCGAGTACGCCCGAACGCTTGGCATGCCCGCCACGGCCATCGAGGCGACACTGACCGCCATGGTCGCACTGGCGGTGGTGGTCGGCTTGCAGATGGTCGGCGTCATTTTGATGGCGGCGATGATCGTTGCCCCGGCGGCGGCCGCGCGCCAGTGGAGCCGCCACCTGGGCACCATGCTTGCCATCGCGGCGGGCGTGGGTATCGTCAGCGGAGTCTCCGGCGCGACGATCAGCACGCTGTCGCGCGGGCTTGCTACCGGCCCGCTGATCGTACTAACCGCCACGGCCATCGTGCTGCTGTCGCTGGCGCTGGCGCCAGGGCGCGGGCTTTTATGGGGCATCATGAAACACTACCTCCAGAAAGCCGAGCTTCAAAAACGCCAGCTTCTCTACACGCTATATAAACACCCGGCCCGGCCTGCATCACGGCGTTTATCGCTGAGCGCACGGCTCACCCTTGCCCTGTTAAAACGCCAAGGCTACCTGACCCGCTCACAAGGTGAAGCGGACTGGGGGCTGACGACAACAGGGCAGGCAAAAGCGCGCCAGGTGGTCGCCACGTTCGAGGAGGTCGCGCCATGATCGCAGAGCTTCTCAACAGTACCGCGCTTCCCATCATTCTGGTCGGCGCCATGGTGGGTATCGCCTCATCAGCGGTGGGCACGTTTTTGGTGCTGCGCGGCAACAGCATGCTGTCGGATGCCATCAGCCATTCGATCGTGTTCGGCATCGTGATCGTCTGGATACTGACCAAGCAGCAGAGCGGGCCGGTGCAGCTCATCGGCGCCGCGCTGACCGGGCTTTTGACAGTATTTCTCACCGAGGCGCTGGCCAATACCAAGCGGGTGAAGCAGGACGCCGCCATCGGACTGGTGTTCCCAGCACTCTTCTCCATTGGCGTGTTACTACTCAATATCTACGCCCACGACGTGCATATCGACACCCACACCGTGCTGTTGGGTGAAATCGGGTTTGTCTGGCTGGATACCGTCGAGCTTTTCGGCCTGCCGATTCCCCAGGCGCTGGTCTCGATGAGCGTAATGACGCTGCTCAACTACGCGTTTATCGGGCTCTTCTATAAAGAGCTGAAGCTCGCCACCTTCGATCCCGCGCTGGCCAAAACCTTTGGCTTCATGCCGACGATCCTGTTCTATGTACTTTTGATGCTGACCAGCTCCACCGCCGTGGCGGCCTTCGACGCCGTGGGGGCGGTGCTGTTCATCGCCTTTGCCATTGTTCCCGCCTCCGCCGCCTATTTGCTGACTGACCGCCTGTGGATGATGTTCATTTTCGGCGCGCTGATCTCGATCGCCTCGAGCATTTCCGGCTATTTCCTCGCGGTGCATTTCAACGTCTCCATCGGTGGCATGATGGCGGTAATGACCGGCGTATTTCTGATACTGGCCTTTTTGGGCGGGCCGCGCTACGGGCTGATTACCCAAATGCTGAAGCGCCGCCGGGCGCGGCAGGCGCCGATGGAGCCGCCTTCATTGTTTTGAAAGGCTAAACGCCAGACCAGGGCGCCACTTGCAACGACGAAGACGCACGCTTTTATAAAGGCCCTATCCACGTGAGCGCTCGTTCAGTATTACTAGCGCACCAGTAATAAGCGCTCGCATACCTTCCTCTAATTCCGCCTCCATTTCGGCCTCCTCCAGGCCGCGGCTCGCCCCCTCGACAGGCTCTTTCCCCACTACCGAATAAATCGTATCGGCGACGGAAAAGCATTGAAAAGCTATAGTCGCCAGAAGCCAGCGAGCTTGCTCCTGGGAGATATCATAAACCTCAGCAATATGGTTTTGATGTGCACGAATTTTTTCAATCATGGGCTGAGTGGCAGCCAAGCGACGGATCACATAGGGCGTTAATCCTGGGTGAGCTTTGACAAACTCGCTTATCGATGCGGCAAAAGTGGATAGATACTCTTTCAATTCCCCGGGCGCATCATTGGAAGCTCGTGGAATATTCCAACGTTGAAATATTTCTTCGGCCACTAAGCATTTCAGCGCCTTTAAATTGGGCACATGCTTATAAAGCGCCATATGGCTGATGCCTAGCGCGCTGGCCACCCCGACAAAGGTGATGTTGGGTAGGCCGATTTCGATACCCGCATTCGCAATACGCTCAAGCGTGATGGTAGGCGGCCGCCCGCGTGCTTTAACTGGCTGTTGCGTGGTCATATTGCATCCTTAATCGCTGACGTTCCTTATCTAGCCACTCACTCACTTTAGGGTCAATTAGTTGATTGGCATGCAATTATATTAATTAGTTTATTGCCATGAAACTAATTATCTATTAGCCTATTTAAACGCGACTAATTCTCGTTACAAACTACTGCTATGAAGGTTCGATAATCCCCTATGGCCGAGTCATAACGCTTCATGAGCACGCACGATACATCGAGATCCCAAGGTAAGAGCCCCATCAGCCAAGTGTTGGCCCCTATACGCACACGGCTTTTTGCCGCGGCAATGCTGGCGGGCATCGGCACGATATTAACGATGGTGCCGCTTGCCGGTATGGCACATATCGCCAAGATTCTTGTGTCTGATCCAGGCGCCGCCTGGGAGTTATCAACCGCCAGCATGCGTGAAATCGGCTGGGTGGTAGCAGCCAGCATCGTGAGCCTCTTTGTCGGCATGGGGTGCATGTTTCTCGGCGAGCTGGTAGCGCACCTGGCGGATAACAAACTCACCTACCAGCTACGCTTGGCTGTTATGCGACGCTTGTCCCAAGCACCGCTTGGCTGGTTTACCAGCCGCGCATCCGGCGACGTAAAACAGGCGATGCAAGACGATATTGCGACGCTGCACAGCCTGACCGCGCACTTTTACACGGCGGTAGGACGCGCGTTTGGCGCCTTACTGATCTCGGTGGTCTACCTGATCATGCTGGATTGGAAAATCGCCGTTATTACGTTACTGCCTCTTCCCGGTTTCTTTCTTTTCCTGCGCCGACTCATGCAAGCCAGCAAAGCCAATATGGGTGAGTTTATTGCCCAGCTTGAGCGCATGAATAACGCCATTAATGAATTTGTCTGCGGCATTCCCGTCGTCAAGGCCTTCGGTACGACCGGACAAGCCTATCGTGGCTACCAAGCAGCAGTGGATAGCTTTGCCCATGCATTTGAGCAATTTACCCGCCCTCTGGTCGCTTCTATGGCACATGTTCATGCGATGGTGACAACGGTGACGATATTGGGACTGGCGCTCACGGTTGGCATATTTTGCGTCGCCAACGGCTGGTCAGAACCGGTCGATCTGTTGCCATTCATTCTAGTAGCCCCCGGTATCTGTGCTCCGTTACTGCTGCTGCATACCTTGCTGCACGACTTAGGCAGTGCCGTTGGCGCCGCCCAACGCGTCATGGCACTGCTTGAAACGCCGGTATTGCCATCAATCCCCTCCAGTGAGTGCCAGCTCCCCAACGATCATGAAGTTCGCTTTGAAAATGTCAGTTACGTCTATAACAATGCCCAAAACGGGCTATCGAACCTGCACTTTACTCTTGCACCTGGCAGCGTTACGGCGATTGTTGGCCCTTCGGGGGCAGGCAAATCCACCCTGGCACGCCTGATGCTGCGCTTTTTTGACCCCACCCATGGGCGCATTACGTTAGGCGGGGTGGATCTGCGCCATCTTGAGATGTCAACGCTCTACCAGCGGATTGGTTTTGTTCTGCAGGACGTGCGTCTGATCCATGCCAGCATTCGAGACAACATTGCGTTGGGCCGCCCTTCGGCCAGCCAACAGGAAATCGAGGATGCCGCTCGCGCGGCGAATATTCACGAACGTATCGCCGCACTCCCTAACGGCTATCGATCGATGGTTGGCGAGGATATTCAACTGTCAGGTGGCGAGCAACAGCGCGTCAGTATTGCCCGCGCCATGTTACTTGATCCGCCTCTATTGGTGCTGGACGAGCCGACAGCAGCGGTTGACGCCAGCAATGAGCTGGCCATCCAGCAGGCTCTGTCGCGTTTAACCCGGGGGCGGACGCTTGTGATTATTTCGCATCACCTAAAGTCGATCATCCACGCCGACCATATTCTGGTACTCGATGGCGGCACGGTTGCTGAGCAAGGCAATCACGACCAGCTACTGGCCAGCAATGACCTTTATGCTCGCCTTTGGGCACTGGAAGAGAAAACAAACTCACTGGAATCGAAGGTGGCAGCGTGCTGAAAATGCTCAATCAACTGCTTGGCGAAGACACCGCGCTCTTGCGTCGCTATCTCGGTCTGGTCACTGTCTATGGTGTGCTAAGCGGTCTGACCATCTTGGCCCTTATCCCTCTTCTCTATTACCTCCTGATTGGCCAACTCAGTGTGGCCACCACATGGCTAGTAGTGCTGCTTTTCGGCATCCTAATCTGTTGGGGAGTGCGATGGCACGTGGAGCAGGCAGGCGTCCGTGTCGGCGTCGCCATCTTGCAGTCGGGCCGCCATCGCCTTGGCGAACACGTGATCCATCTGCCGGTTGGCTGGTTTACCGCGACAAATACCGCGCGCCTTAGCCATGTAACCACGCAGGGTATGATGGCGGTGGCCCAGCTTCCTGCTCACGTCTTTACACCGGTGATCAGCGGGCTTGTCACGCCTATCGTTCTCCTTGCCGCGCTATTGGTGTTGCATGCACCGCTGGGCATTGCGGCGCTGGTCGCGCTGCCGCTACTTTTGGGGGTTTTATTACTCACCGCCAAGCTTGCCCAGCATGCCGACAGGGCCTTCCAGCAACACTTTTCTGATACCAGTCAGCGCATGGTCGAGTTCGCCAGTGCCCAGACAGTCTTACGCGCCTTTAGTGGGAACAACCACAGCACACGCTTCTTAGAACAGGCCATGGAACAACAGCACCGCTCGGGAACAAGGCTGGCTTGCCTATCGGCACTTTCGGCGCTGCTCAATGCCTGGGCAGTGCAGACAGTCTTTGCCGTGCTGCTGATCGTCACAACCCTGTGGATCAATACGCTTTTGGAAGGATCACTGACGGCAGCGAGCATTATAAGCGTCATCATTGCGCTGGTACTGGTAAGCCGGTTCGTCGAACCGCTGCTGGACATCGCTCAACACAGCGACATTTTGCGTAGTGCAAGGGGGCAACTCGAAGAGATCCAGGCGATTTTCGACGCTGCCCCCCTAACCGAGCCAACGGTCCCTCAGCCACCGCGCGATGCCTCCATCGAATTGAGAGCCGTCCGCTTTCGCTATGCGCCGCATGAGCCCGACGTGCTCAACGGGGTTAGCCTATCTATCACGCCCGGTAGCATGACCGCATTGATCGGTGAGTCAGGTTCAGGCAAGACCACTCTGGCGCGCCTGGTCGCGAGATTTTTCGATGCAGATCACGGTAGTGTGCTCGTCGGCGGCGTGGACGTCCGCGATATGTCTAGTACCCAGCTGGCGGATCACGTCAGCCAGATCTTCCAGGAGAGCTACCTGTTTGCCGGCAGCATTGCTGACAATATTCGCTTTGGCCATCCCGACGCCAGCGATGCCGACCTGATGGACGCCGTGCGTCTGGCCGGTGTCATCGAGATCGTCGAACGCCTGCCCCAAGGATTGGACACACCAGTGGGCGAGGGAGGCGCCCGCCTTTCCGGCGGCGAACGGCAGCGTATCGCCATCGCCCGAGCACTCATTAAGAATGCGCCCATTCTGCTGGTGGATGAAGCGACTGCCGCACTGGATGCGGAAAATCAAGCCATCATTACCCAGGCGCTGGTGCGACTGAGAGGCCAACGTACGCTATTGGTGATCGCCCACCAACTCTCTACGGTGAGCATGGCTGATCAGATCATCGTGCTAGATGACGGACGCATCATTGAGCAAGGCGCGCCCGATGAACTGCTCGCTCAGCAGGGGCGATACGCCACGTTTCTTGACCAACGCCAAACCACCAAAGGGTGGCGCATCACCCCGGATAAAACGGGAGAAACCTCACAGTGATGCGCGTGTATCTGCCTCTCCTGTTTGTATTGCTGTGCGGGATGTCATTACTGACAGGCGCGCGGCAGATAAGCGGGTACCAACTTATCACCCTGTCAGATGATGCTTGGTTGACGTTGACGGCCAGCCGACTGCCGCGCCTGATCACGGTGTCCTTGACCGGAGTGGGCCTCGCGATTTGCGGTGTGATTTTGCAGCATATCGTGCGCAATAAGTTCGTGGAGCCCGCCACCTCGGGTGGGCTTGATGCCGCCAAACTGGGCATTCTCGTATCGCTGTCTCTAATGCCTACGGCTGGCGCTGGATCACGAATGCTTGCAGCCCTGCTCTTCTGCTTCGCTGCGAATGTTGTCTTTATCGCTATCGTTCGCCGCATCAAGTTCACCAACACGGTACTGGTTCCCGTCATCGGTTTGATGTACGGCGGCGTGCTAAGCGCCCTAGCCGAGTTCTACGCCTACCGCCATAACATCCTGCAAAGCATGCAGGGCTGGCTGCTGGGAGATTTTTCAAAGATCGTCCAGGGCCATTACGAAATCATCTACCTAATCCTGCCGGTCGTTGTGCTCGCCTACGTCTACGCTCATCGCTTCACGGTGCTGGGCATGGGCGAAGACATGGCGACGAGTTTAGGCGTGAACTATCTCGTCACCTCCGCCATTGGGCTGATGCTGGTGGCCATTACTGTCTCGGTCACGGTCATCGCGGTGGGCGCCATCCCCTTTGTCGGATTAGTGGTTCCCAATCTGGTAGCGCTCTACTACGGCGATAACCTGGCTCGCACCCTACCCGCCGTAGCACTGTCGGGGGCAACACTGCTGCTGGTCTGCGACATTGCGGGACGCCTGCTGATCTATCCCTTTGAAGTGCCCATCGGCTTAACGTCGGCTTGTGTCGGAGGCGTGCTGTTTCTGATCCTGATTGTCAGGAGGGCACAGTGATGACTATCAAAGCTCGCCACACCGTTTGGGCGGCCGTGATCGCTCTTGCGCTCGCTTTTGTCTTTGTACGCTCCGGTTTCGACTTCGAGTATGTGATACCGAAACGACTTGAGCGCTTGGCCACCATGGTGATCGGTGGCATTTGTGTCGCCTGGTCCGCCATTACGTTTCAGAGCCTTACCGGTAACCGGATATTAACGCCTGCCATCATGGGCTATGAGGCCGTCTATCTGCTGTTTCAGGCCCTGTTGATGCTGGTGCTGGGCACCCACAGTCTGATGGTGCTCGGCGAGCATGGCAACGCCGCACTCTCGGTCCTGCTGATGCTTGGCTACTCCTGGACGCTGCATCGATGGCTGTTTAGAGACGGCAGAGACAATGTCTATTTCCTGCTGCTGGTAGGACTGGTACTGACAATGGTCATTACCACTTTCACACAGTTCGTTCAGCTCAAAATGAGTCCAGGCGAGTTTTCCATTCTGATGGGTTACAGCCAAGCCGCTTTCGGTAACGCCAGCACCACACAACTGCTATACGCCACACTGATCGTGGCCGCGATTTGTCTGGTGGGACTGAAAAGCCTCCCAATGCTAGATGTGCTCTTGCTGGGCAGAGAGCAGGCCATGTCACTTGGCATCGATTATCGACGCTGCGTGCAACACCAGCTCTTTCTGATCGCCTCGCTGGTGGCTGTATCGACCAGCCTGCTTGGCCCCACGGCGTTCATGGGCATTTTCGTGGCCAATACGGCCTATGCGCTTGCAGGCACTTACCGTCATCGGGTCACGCTACCGGTGGGTTGTGCCCTCGCCATCGCCCTTTTCATCCTCGCCCAACTGCTGGTCGAACATCTCTTCAACTACACAACCACCGTCGGCATCCTCGTCAACCTCGTATGTGGGGCTTACTTCCTGTCGCTGATGGTGCGTACGCGAGGCGCAGCATGATCACGGTTCAAGACCTTCATAAAACCTACGGCGACCGTTCGGTGCTATCGGCGATCAATCTCTGCTTTCCATCAGGTCAGTTGACGTCCCTGGTGGGCCCCAACGGCGCGGGTAAGACGACGCTTCTGATGATGCTCGCGAGACTACTTAAGCCCTCTCGGGGGGATATTCGACTCGACGGCTCCCAGGTAACGCGCATTCCCATCAGCGAGTATGCCAGGCAGGTGGCCACGCTACGCCAGACGCCTGAGTTCAACCTACGCCTGACCGTCGAGGAGTTGGTCGCCTTTGGCCGCTTTCCCTATAGCCGTGGCACACTCACTCGGCACGACCATCGTGTGATTGACGACGCCCTGTCGTTTCTATCGCTGACGGCACTACGCGGTGCTTATCTGAACGAGCTCAGCGGCGGCCAACGCCAGATGGCGTTCCTGGCCATGACCATTGCACAGCAAACCGATTACCTGCTGCTCGACGAGCCACTGAATAACCTCGATATCAAACATGCCGTTCAGATCATGCAGGCTCTTCGCCGTCTCTGCGACGAGCATGGACGAACGGTCATCCTGGTCGTTCATGACATCAACTTTGCCGCCAACTACTCCGATTACATCGTCGCCATGAAGGATGGGGAAGTGCACTGCGATGGCAACGTCACCGACGTCATCACCGAACGGCGCTTGAGTGAGCTTTACGGACTGAAGTTCGACATCGCCCATAACGAACGCGGTTATCTATGTAATTACTTCAAGCCCTCAGGAAACCTGGAATGAAACGATCTCTAAACAACCGCTTGGCACGCCTTCTCCCACTCGCCTTGGTGGCGTTGCTACAAGGGTGCGATCAGCCCTCAGCCAACAATATGTCCGCACAGGAGGCCATAACACCGATCACGATTCACCACGCGCTGGGAAGCACCGTGATCGATCACCGTCCACACCGGGTAGCGGCATTAGACATGAATGAAGTCGATTTTCTGGATCAGTTGGACGTTCCGGTGGTGGGCATGCCAAAGGACTTTATTCCCCATTTTCTGGAGAAGTATCGAGACGACCCGACGATTGAAGATCTGGGCGCTATCGTACGCCCTAACCTTGAGCGAGTGCATCGCGCTAACCCTGACCTCATTCTTATGACGTCGTTACAGGCCAACGACTATAACGAGCTGACTCAGATCGCACCCACGCTGCACTTTGACGTGGATTACCGCAACAGTCAGACCAACCACATTGACGTTGTCATGGATCATCTCATGGATCTTGGGCAGATCTTTGGCAAACAGAAATTGGCCCGTCAGCGGGCAGCCGAGCTGGTTCATACCGTCGAGGAGGTCCGGCGTGTTACCCAAGGCCGCCCTGAGAAAGCCCTTATCCTGCTGCATAATAATGGGGCCTTCCACTCCTTTGGCGTGCAGTCACGCTACGGCTTCATCTTCACTGAATTCGGCGTTGCCCCCGCCGCTCCCGACATCGATACCGGCCTGCACGGCCAGCCGGTTTCTAGCGAATTCATCCAGCAGGCCGACCCCGACATCATCTATGTCGTGGATCGTACTGCCGTAATGGAGCACCGGCCCACCATGAGTACCGACAGCCTGGCCAACCCCCTATTACGCCAAACTAACGCCTGGCGAAATGACCGGGTGGTCTTTGTCGACCCCGAAGCCTGGTATGTCACCGCCGCCAGCGTCAGCGCTCTGGCGATCATCGCGGATGACATTATCGACGGCTACCGGCACTAGCAGACCATAGCACTAAAGCACTAAAGCACCTAAAAAAACGCTTTCATCGACTGCTTCAATGCGCCTTTTAACAGGCGCTCAATTGAAGCGGTGTAGTTCCTCTGTGTTTAAAAATGGAGATCGACATGCCCTTACATTGCCACCACCGTCCCCTACAGCCGACGAGAGCACTACATTGCGCCTCTTGCTCAAACCCTTTATCGCTCGTCAGGAGCGCATTTCTGCTCGCTCTGAGCGCGAGTGCTGTCATGCTGCTGTCTTCACAAGCTCTCGCACAGGCCCAGGAGACCGAGACCCGCAGTACTACTGCCCTAGCACCCATCACCGTACACGGAGAAGCGACATCCGTTAACGATACGTATGCCGGCGGCCAAGTCACCTACAGCAACCGGGCGGGCTTCCTGGGGAAAAGAGACTTCATGGAGACGCCTTTCAATGCCATCAGCTATACGGATCGCTTTATCCAGGATCAACGAGCTCAGAGTATTACCGATGTAATTGCAGCGACGGATCCGAGTGTCTTCAGCAACGGCGTCACCAGTGCCTGGAGCGAAACCTATTCGATCCGTGGTTTTGACGCCAGCACACGTGACGTCACGTTCGGTGGTCTGGCCGGGATGGCCCCCTACTACCGTACGTCTCCAGAAATGTTCGAGCGTATCGAGGTGCTCAAGGGGCCTTCGGCACTACTCAACGGGATGCCGCCAGGTGGCTCCGTTGGCGGTGCCATTAACCTGGTTCCCAAACGGGCTGGCGATGAACCGTTGACGCGTTTCACCACCACGTATATGTCCGACGCCCAGATTGGCGGGCACCTTGATGTCGGCCGACGCCTGGGTGACGACCAGCAGTTTGGCGTTCGCGTTAACGGCGTATACCGCGACGGCGAGGGGGCTGTGGATAACCAGACACCAAAGGTTCAAATGGGCTCTCTGGGGTTGGACTGGCGCGGTGATCACGCTCGACTATCAGCCGACTTGTACAGTGCGGACGACCATATTGATGGACCCGCTCGAGGTATCAACCTGGCCCCCGGCCTGGCAGTTCCGACGCCTCCCGCCCCCGATACACTGATCAACCCGGACTGGGCCTTTGCCGACACGCGCGACAAGGGGGCCATATTGCGTGGCGAATTCGACTTTACCGACGAGATCATGGGGTACGCGTCAATAGGTCAAAGCGAAACCAATTACACCTACAACGGTGCCATGTCAGCCCAGGTGCTTGATGATCAAGGCAACTATCGCACAAGCGTTGGTCAGCTTGCCTTCGATGTCGAAAAAACATCGGCGGAAGTCGGGGTTCGCGGTCACTTCCAGACCGGCGCTGTCAGTCACGACATCAGCGTCAATGCCACCCATTATGAGCACGAGCAGCACGATTACGGGCGCAGAAGCGTTCCCGATGCGGACTGGATCACCAACCTATACAATCCGCAATGGGGCCCCGCCGCTGATTTCATTACACCGCACATCATGCATACAGAGCTACGCTTGAACAGCTACGGTTTGGCAGACACGCTCTCGTTTGCCGATGATCGCATACAGCTGACGCTCGGCGCCCGACGCCAGGAAGTGGTGAGCGACACCTACAGCGTGATGACCGGCACACGTATCTCCCGCTATGATGAAAGCGCGGTCACACCCGCCGCAGCACTACTTTTCAAAGCGACCGACCAGGTATCGCTCTACGCCAACTATATCGAGGGGCTCAGCCAGGGGGCCACGGCACCTATGACTGCCGCCAACGCTGGTGAGGTGTTCGAGCCTTACAAGACCAAACAGAGCGAGGTTGGCGTGAAACTTGATCTGGGTGATTTTTCACACACGCTTAGCCTGTATGAAATAAAGCGGCCCAGCAGCTACACCGACCTGGCAACCAATATCTTCTCGGTTGGGGGCGAGCAGCGGAACCGAGGAGTGGAGTGGAGTTTCTTCGGCAGTCCTCTCAGCAACCTGCGCCTGATGGGGGGCATCGCTTATGTAAACCCAGAAATCACGCGCGCCGCGAGCGATGAAGAACAAGGCAATCAGGCAACCGGCGTACCAGACCTGCAAGCCAAGCTAGGCACTGAATGGGATCTATCCGTAGCACCAGGGCTGACACTGACCGCTAATGCCACCGCGATGTCAGAGCAGTACATTAATAGTGACAACTCCCTATCAGTACCCGGACACACTATTTATGACGTTGGAGCACGCTACGCCTCTAACCTTTCCGGCTATCCACTCACACTGCGTGCCACTGTTAACAATGTGACCGATAAAACGTACTGGGCAATGCCACAACTCTCAAGCCTCGCATTAGGCGCCCCCCGCACCTTTATGTTTTCGGCCTCACTGGACTTCTAGACGACTGTAACAAGCGGTGCTAATGCCATAACACCGAATATTTTTCACTACTAACTCCGTAAAACCTCCCCACCTACGCTCGCCGAGCGGGCGTAGGTGTGGATAACTTAAACCGTTAGGTGCTGCTTGATCAGCTCGTTGGAAAGCTCGCTGATATCACCTTTGGCCACCGGGCGGCCGCGGTCCATTATCACAAAGCGGTCGGCGTATTTGCGCGCAAAGGGCAGCTTCTGCTCGACCAGCAGCACCGTTAGGGCGTCTTCGGCAATCAGCTGGCGAATCACCTGGCCAATTTGCGCGACGATATTGGGCTGAATGCCCTCCCCCGGCTCATCCAGAATCAAGAGTTTGGGCTCGATTACCAGCGCTCGGCCAATGGCAAGCTGCTGCTGTTGCCCGCCGGATAAGTCACCGCCGCGGCGGTGCTTCATCTCCTTGAGCACTGGAAACAGTTCATAGATACGCTCGGGGATTTTTTTCAGCTTGTCACTGCGTGCAGCAAGGCCGGTACGCAGATTCTCTTCTACGGTGAGTAGCGGGAAAATCTGCCGCCCTTGCGGTACAAAGCCAATGCCCAGCCGTGAACGTGCTTCCACGGCTTTTTGGGTTAACTCAACCGCTTCGCTGCTCGACTGGTAGCGCAACTGGCCACTTTTTACCGCCACTTCACCCATGATGGCTTTCATCAGCGTGGTTTTACCCACTCCGTTGCGGCCCATCACGCAGGTGCACTGGCCAGCGGGTACGTCCAGGTCCAGATCCCAAAGTGTATGGCTTTCCCCATAAAACTGGTTGAGCTTTTCAATTGCCAGCATCAGGCAGCCTCCTCATCGTCAGCACCCAGGTACACTTCGACTACGTTGGGGTCGCTTGAGACCTGATCCATGCTGCCTTCGGCCAACACACTGCCTTGGTGAAGCACGGTCACTTTGCGGGCAATTGAGCGCACAAAGCCCATATCGTGTTCCACGACGACCACCGACTGCTTACCCGCCAAACCGGTCAGCAGTTCGGCTGTACGCTCCATTTCCTGCTCGGTCATACCGGCGACCGGCTCATCCACCAGCAGTAACCGTGGGCGCTGCATTAACAGCATGCCGATTTCCAACCACTGTTTCTGACCATGAGAGAGAATGCCCGCAGGCTGAAAGCGCAACTGAGTCAAACCAATGGTCTCCAGCACTTCGTCGATGCGGTCTTTGATCTCACCGGTCATACGCGCAGTCAGGGTGGGAAAGATCCGTTTGTCGGCGGCCATGGCCAGCTCCAGGTTTTCGAACACGCTCAGTACTTCAAACACCGTGGGCTTTTGAAACTTGCGCCCGATCCCGAGGCTGGCAATTTCCGGCTCGTTCATATTGAGCAGGTTATGACGGCTGCCAAACCATACGCTGCCCTCAGTGGGCCGCGTCTTGCCGGTGATAATATCCATCATGGTGGTCTTTCCCGCCCCGTTGGGGCCAATAATGCAACGCAGCTCGCCGTCGTCGATGGTCAAATTCAGCTTGTTGATCGCTTTAAAGCCATCAAAGCTCACCGTGACGTCTTCCATATACAGAATCGGGCCGTGGCGTACGTCCACCGGGGAGGCGGCTGGCGCTATAAAGTCAAATACCCGGTCGCGGGTTTTGAATGACTGCAGCAAGCTCATGCAATAGCCTCCTTGGTGCCTGCGTTATCGGATTCAACAGCGCGACGGCGCTTGCGCAACAGCCCCGCCACGCCCTTGGGCAGCAGTACCGTGACGAGTACAAACATTGCGCCCAAAGCAAACAGCCACGCATCAGGCATGACACCGGTGAAAATAGTTTTGGCATAGTTGACTAGAATTGCGCCGATCACCGCGCCGTACAGCGTGGCCCGACCACCCAGCGCCACCCATAGCACGATCTCAATCGAGAACAGCGGCGAGAATTCGCTAGGGTTGATGATGCCCACCTGAGGTACGTAAAGCGCGCCTGCCAGGCCCGCGAGCATCGCGGACACCACAAACACGAAGAGTTGAAAGCGCTCTACCCGGTAGCCGATAAAGCGCGTGCGCGCCTCGGCGTCGCGAGTGGCCACGCACACACGCCCCAGCTTGCTGGTCACGATCGCCCGACAGAGGATATAACCCAGCGCCAGCGCCACGCCGGTGGCCAGAAAAAGTCCCAGACGAGTATCGTTGCTGCGCAGGTTGAAGCCCAAAAGTTCGCGGAAGTCGGTCAGCCCGTTATTGCCGCCAAAGCCCATCTCATTGCGGAAAAATGCCAGCATCAGCGCAAAGGTCAACGCCTGGGTAATGATCGAGAGATAAACCCCCGTCACCCGCGAGCGAAACGCCAAAAAGCCGAACACCAGCGCCAGCATACCCGGCGCCAGCAGCACCATGGCAAAGGCGAACCAAGCCATATCAAAGCCCTGCCAGTACCAGGGCAGACTTTCCCAGTTTAGGAACACCATGAAGTCCGGCAGCACCGGGTGGCCGTAAGTGCCCCGGTCACCAATCTGGCGCATCAGGTACATGCCCATGGCGTAACCGCCAATCGCAAAAAACGCCCCGTGGCCCAGGCTAAGAATGCCGAGATATCCCCACACCAGATCAACCGCCACGGCCAGCAGCGCGTAGCTTAGGTACTTGCCAAACAGGTTCACCGTGTAGGCGTTCACATGCAGCGGGCTGCCTTGAGGCAGTGCCACGTGGAGTACCGTCACGACCAGCAGCGCGGTGAACAGTACTCCTAAAAAGACCTGTGTGGCACGCTCACCAAACGGGCGGGTTAGCCAAAACTGGCTTGAAGGTAGTTGTGACATCATGGGTTAGCCCTCCGCAGCCCGGCCCTTCTGCGGGAAGAGTCCACGCGGGCGTTTTTGAATAAACAGAATGATAAAGACCAGCACGATAATCTTGGCGAGTACCGCGCCCGCCCAGGGTTCCAGCACCTGATTGATCACCCCCAATGACAGCCCGGCCACGAGCGTCCCCCAGAGATTGCCCACACCGCCGAACACCACCACCATGAACGAGTCGATGATGTAGTTCTGGCCGAGGTTCGGGCCGACATTGGTAAGCTGGGAAAGCGCCACGCCGGCAAGGCCGGCTACACCAGAGCCGAGTGCAAAGGTCAGGATATCCACACGGGTCGCGCGAATTCCCATGGAGCGTGCCATAGCGCGGTTCTGGGTCACGGCACGTACTTCAAGGCCCAGGCGGGTGCGGCGCATGATCAGCATCAAACCGGCAAACACCACCAGCGCAAAACCCAGTACCACCATGCGGTTTATGGTCAGCGACAGCGCGTCATTGATAATGAGCGACCCGCTCATCCACTCCGGAGTAATTACCGTGCGGTTGAGCGGCGAGATCACCGTACGCACCAGCTGCTGCAGGATCAGACTGATACCGAAGGTGGCGAGGAGCGTCTCCAGCGGGCGGCCTTTCAAAAACTGAATCACGCTGCGCTCAATGGCAACCCCCACCAATGCGGCGACCAGAAAACCTGCCGGAATAGAGAGAATCAACGCCAGCCCCGGCTGGCCGGGCAACAGCTGTTGCATCATCCAGGTAGTGTAGGCGCCCAGCATCATCAGCTCACCGTGGGCCATGTTGATGACGCCCATCACGCCAAAGGTAATCGCAAGACCAATGGCGGCCAGTACCAGCACTGACCCCAGGCTCAAGCCAAAGTAGAGCGTTTCAACCCCACGGTTGATTTTCAGGTTCTGTTCCACGCTGGCAAGCGCGGCGCGGGCGGCATCCGCAGCTACGGTGTCGTCGCCATTGGCCGCACGACTTAGCGCAACTCTAGCGCGTGGATGAAGGCTTCCGGTTAGCGCTTCGATACCCGCCATTTCACCCTGCTCAGCACGGTAAATGGCGACCGCTTGGCTCAGCCGATAACGTACCTGGCTATCCTTTTCTTCCAGAATGAGCGCATTGATGGGTTCAAGCAGCTCACCATCGACTTCACCCAGCAAACGTTCGGCAGAGATACGGCGGCGATCCAGATTGGGCGAGTAAAGGTCCACCACAGCAATCGCGCTGCGCAGCTGGTTTCGCAGGGCGTTATTGATGCCCACGCGGTCCAGGTCGCGGCGTGACATCTCACCCAGCGGTTCATTCGTCAAGGCGTCGGCCACCGGCCACTCTCGGCCACTGTTATCGAGTACGACAACAAACTGACCATCGTCGGCACGCTGCAAGCGGCCATCCAGCAGAGCCTGCAGCCAATCACGGGCGCGCTCGTCGTCGCTTTGCAATATGGCGGTAATCGCCTCGCCTTTATCGCGGTAGGAATCGACATCCAGCGCCTCAAGAAGCTCAAGCGCGGCGTCATTATCAGAAGTATCGGGGCCTGTCTGTGCCTGTACGTTGAGTGTTATGCCCAACAACACAGCGCACAAAAACCCCCAGGAAAGGAAACGCCTCATGGGGTTGTTCCTTTGGTGGTCAAGGTGGAGAGTTAGCGTGCTCCCTTGCCGCCCGATCAGGCGGGCGGCAAGGGGTGGCCAGTATTATTCGGCGAGCGCCGCTTCGGCTTCTTCAGTAGCGGTGCTGCCACCGCATGAGCCGTTCACAACGTTGAAGTTGCCGCACTCCATGGGCTTGCGCCAATCGGCAATCAGGTCGCGCGAGCCGGGCAAGTAGTCGGACCAGGCATCGCCGGCAACGGTTGAGGGCGTTTGCCAGACGATATCGAACTGGCCATTGTCCTGCACTTCGCCAATCAGTACCGGCTTAGTGATGTGGTGGTTGGGCATCATCGCCGCATAGCCACCCGAGAGATTGGGCACACTCACGCCGATAATGGCATCCTTCACCGCGCCTACATCGGTGGTACCCGCTTTACGCACCGCCTCGGCCCACATGTTGAAACCGATGTAATGGGCTTCCATTGGGTCGTTGGTGACCGCTTCTTCATTACCGGTGTGCTCAATCCAGGCGTCGATAAAGTCGTAGTTGTCATCGGTATCCACGCTCATGAAGTAGTTCCAGGCAGCCAGATGGCCAACGAGCGGCGCAGTGTCGATACCGGAAAGCTCCTGCTCACCTACCGAAAACGCAATCACTGGAATATCAGCGGCATCAATACCCTGGTTGGCAAGCTCGCGGTAGAACGGCACGTTGGCGTCGCCGTTGATGGTCGAGATCACCGCGGTAGACTTGCCCTCTTCACCGAAGCGACGAATCTCGGAGACGATGTTCTGCCAGTCGGAGTGGCCGAAGGGCGTGTAGTTGACCATGATGTCGTCGCCTGCCACGCCGTGCTCATCTTTCAGAAACGCTTCGAGAATGCGGTTGGTGGTGCGCGGATAGACATAGTCGGTACCCACCAGAGCAAAGCGCTCAATGCCGACTTCGTTAATCAAATACTCGACAGCGGGAATCGCCTGTTGGTTGGGCGCGGCACCGGTATAGAAGACGTTTGCAGACGACTCTTCTCCCTCGTACTGCACCGGGTAGAACAACAGACCATTGAGTTCTTCAAACACCGGCAGCACCGCTTTACGTGATACCGATGTCCAGTTGCCGAACACCACGTCTACCTCATACTGGGCCAGCAGCTCGCGGGCGCGTTCGGCAAACAGCGGCCAGTTGGAGGCCGGGTCCACTACCACGGCTTCCAGCTGACGACCCAGCAGACCACCGGCTTCGTTCTGCTGCTGGATCAGCATTTCAACAGTGTCTTTTAACGTCGACTCACTGATAGCCATGGTGCCAGAAAGGGAGTGAAGGATACCCACTTTGATAGGGTCATCATTGGCTGACGCATGAAACGATACCGAAAGGGCCAGTGCAGAAAGACCCAGCAGTGCCTGTTTTTTCAAGTTCATGTTTCGCATCCCCAAGCTGCAAGCGGGCAGCTAGATATTTGTCATTAATCAGGTGTACTCAATTGCCTGAAAGCGCCTGTAACTCGTCCTGCACATTGCACGATGCGTTCCACACTTTAAAAAAACATAAAAAATTCAACCATATAAAAAGTATACAAGTTGTTTTACAGGAGTTTTCCATCTTTGATTCAGGGTCTTAAAGCACTTCATTGGTGCTAAAGCGGTCTGATTCGCACGATAAAAGTGCATAAAAACTGTCCATTTTTATCCTTTTATCGCCAAGCTTCTGTTTTTAAAACATTTAGCATTTTCTTGGCCTGTGGTTTGCAAAATGACTTGTATACAAGACCATGGATAACCAAGGGCCAAACATGATGACCACACGCGGCTGGACACTCGAACAATGGCGGCAGGCATATAACGAGGGCGCAACCCCGGGAGCCTTACTCGGTGAATTGATCACGCAACTGGCCAAACTTGATAGTGCCGACAATACCTGGATTTCACTTCTCGACCAGGAGGGGCTGGCTCATGCCCTGGCAGCACTTCAAACACGTCTGGACGAGGCAGACGGCAAGATAGACAAGTTGCCGCTTTACGGCATTCCGTTTGCGGCGAAAGACAACATTGATGCCACCGGGTTTGCCACCACGGCGGGCTGCCCGGCCTACGCCTATCAACCCACCCGTGACGCTGCTCTGATTGACAAGCTGCGCGCCGCGGGCGCAGTACTCATCGGCAAGACCAATCTGGATCAGTTTGCCACCGGCCTGGTGGGTACCCGCTCGCCGTTTGGTGCCGTGGCCAATAGCTTCAATCCTGAAGTGGTGAGCGGCGGCTCGAGTTCTGGGTCGGCGTCCGTGGTGGCACGCGGGCTAGTGCCATTCTCACTGGGTACCGACACGGCAGGCTCCGGTCGCGTGCCCGCTGGCTTAAATAACCTGGTCGGGCTTAAACCCACCAAAGGCCTGTTCAGCATTGATGGTGTAGTACCGGCGTGCCGCTCGCTGGACTGCGTCTCCATCTTCTCGTTGACTGTCAATGATGCCGGGCAGATCGCCGAGCTAATGGCCGGCTTCGAGCCTGCCGACGCTTTCTCACGCAAGGCGCCAAGCGCCCTCCCCCTGGATGCCCCGGCCATACGCCGTCCTGGCCCGCTAGCCAGGCTTGCCATTCCCCAGTCGCCCCAGTTCTTCGGCGACGTGGTGGCTGAAAAGGCATGGCAAACGGCCGTGGAAAAATGGCAAAAGCTTGAAGGGGTAACGCTCGTCGAACTTGATTTTGCCCCCATGCTTGAACTGGCCGCCCTGCTTTATGAAGGGCCGTGGGTAGCAGAGCGCCACGCCGCCGTGGAAACCTTCATGGCCGAACATGCCCAGAACATGAATGACGTGGTGCGCGGCATTATTAGTAACGCGGGTAAATACAGCGCCACCGATACGTTCAAGGCGCAATACCGCAAGGAAGAGCTGGTTAGGGTGATCGATAATCTTTTGGATGATATCGATGGCCTGTTAGTCCCCACCGCCCCTACCGCGCCCACTATCGAAGCGGTTAATGCTGACCCGTTAACGCTCAATAGCCAGCTCGGCACCTATACCAACTTCGTTAACCTGGCCGATTTTTGCGCATTGGCGGTACCCGCCGGGTTCCGCGACGATGGACTGCCTTTTGGCGTTACCCTGGTGAGCGGCGCCTGGAAGGATCGGGAACTGCAGACCCTGGCCAGCCGCTGGCTAAATGCCCACCCGACGCCGCTGGGTGCCACTGACCAGGCACGCCCGCCGGAAACCGTTCATACCACCCTTGCCGTCCCCACCGTTCAGGTCGCTGTGGTAGGCGCTCATCTTTCCGGCATGCCGCTGAATACCCAACTGACCGAGCGCCATGCCTGGCGCGTGGCGTCCACGACAACGTCCGCCAATTACCGCTTGTTTGCCCTGCCCAACACCGTACCGCCCAAGCCCGGCCTGCAGCGCGTTCACGAAAACGGTGCCGCCATCATTGTTGAAGTATGGGAAATGGCCGCGTCGGAATTTGGCTCGTTTGTCGACCTGATCCCCGCGCCGCTGGGTATCGGCAGTGTCGAGCTTGCCGACGGCCGCTGGATCAACGGCTTTATCTGCGAAGGGCATGGAATCACAGATGCTCAGGATGTCACCGAGTTTGGTGGCTGGCGTGCCTACATCAAGGCGCAAACCTCCCACGCATAACGAGGCTACGACCCATGTTCAATAAAGTATTAGTTGCCAATCGCGGTGAAATCGCCGTACGTACCAACCGCACCTTAAAGGCGCTCAGTGTCGGCAGCGTTGCTGTCTATTCCCATGAAGACCGCCACAGCCTGCATGTGGAAAGCGCCAGCGAAGCCGTGACCCTTACAGGCAATGGCGCCAGCGAAACTTACCTGGATAAACGCCAGATTCTGGATGCCGCCCGAAAGACCGGTGCGCAGGCCATTATCCCCGGCTACGGCTTTCTGTCTGAAAATGCCGACTTCGCCGAAACCTGTGAGCGTGAGGGCATCGTCTTTATCGGCCCCACGCCCACACAGATGCGCGAGTTCGGGTTAAAGCACCGTGCCCGTGAGCTGGCCGAAGCAGCAGGCGTGCCGCTAGCCCCAGGCAGTGGGCTGCTCGACAGCGTGGAAGAGGCACTGACCACCGCTGAACGCCTGGGTTACCCGGTCATGCTCAAAAGCACCGCAGGCGGCGGCGGAATCGGACTGACCCGCTGCAATAGTGCCAAAGAGCTGCAAGACGCCTTTGAAACCGTTCAACGCCAGGGCAAAAATTTCTTTAACGACAGCGGCGTCTTTCTTGAGCGCTTTATCGCCCGTGCCCGCCACGTGGAAGTCCAGATTATCGGCGATGGCCACGGCAACGTAGTGGCATTAGGTGAGCGTGACTGCTCACTGCAACGCCGCAATCAGAAAGTCGTGGAAGAGACGCCGGCCCCCAGCCTGCCCACGGCCACCCGTCAAAGGATGCTGGATGCGGCCGTGGCGCTGGGTGAATCGGTCAACTACCGTTCAGCGGGTACCGTTGAGTACATCTACGACGCCGAGCGTGATGAGTTCTACTTTCTGGAGGTCAACACCCGACTGCAGGTAGAGCACCCAATCACCGAAGCCGTGACCGGCCTTGACCTGATCGAATGGATGCTCAAGATCGCCGCGGGCGACCACCTGGACCTGGCTAATTTTACGCTCAGCTTGAGCGGTGCGGCCATGGAAGTGCGCATCTATGCCGAAAACCCGTTAAAGGATTTTCAGCCCTCGCCCGGTGAATTAACCGACGTACACTGGCCCGGTGATGGCGTGCGTATCGACACCTGGGTCGAAAATGGCAGCCAGGTATCCGCTCACTACGACCCCATGATCGCCAAGCTGATCGTGCATGGTAACGACCGCGCGGATGCTCTGGCCAAGCTGCGTAAAGCACTGGATGAAACCCGCCTGATGGGTATTGCCACCAACCTTGACTACTTGCGTCAGGTGGTCGCCCAAGCGAGTTTTGCCGAAGGCAAGGTCTCGACCCGCGCTTTGGAAAGCTTTCACTTTCAACCCTGCGTTGCCGAGGTAGTCTATCCAGGTACTTACACCACGGTGCAAGACTTCCCGGGACGGGTCGGCTACTGGAACATCGGCGTGCCGCCCAGCGGCCCGATGGATGACTTCGCCTTTCGCATCGCCAACCGGATTGTCGGCAACCACCCAGAGGCTGCCGGGCTGGAAGCCACGCTGATAGGTCCAAGCCTTACGTTTCATCAGGCGACCGTCGTGGCGCTGACCGGCGCCGTCACCGACGCCACACTCGACGATACTCCGGTGGATTTCTGGACGCCTATCCACGTCACCGCCGGCCAAACGCTCGTGGTGGGCAAAGCCAACCGAGGGTGTCGCACTTACCTTGCTGTGCGTGGTGGATTTGATGTACCAGTGTATCTTGGCAGCCGCGCTACCTTTGCCCTTGGCCAGTTTGGCGGTCACGGCGGGCGACCGCTGCGCCCAGGCGATCTGCTCGGCATCAGCCAGCCGGGGTTACCTGCCTGCACCACGCCAGCGCCCACCCACGACCCTGCCCCCGTTGACCCGGCGCTCATCCCGAATTACCCGAGCCACTGGGAAATAGGCGTGCTCTACGGCCCGCACGGCGCGCCCGACTTCTTTACCGAAGACTCCATCGAGCACTTCTTTCAACAGGACTGGGAAGTCCATTACAACTCCAACCGGTTGGGCATTCGCCTGAATGGCCCTAAACCTGAATTCAGCCGGGCAGATGGCGGTGAAGCGGGGCTACACCCTTCAAATATTCATGACTGCGAATATGCGATCGGCTCGATTAACTTCACGGGTGATATGCCAGTTATTCTGACCCGAGATGGCCCCAGCTTGGGTGGGTTTGTCTGCCCGGTTACCATCGCCAAGGCCGAGCTGTGGAAAGTGGGTCAGGTCAAACCCGGCGATACTATCCGCTTTGTCGCCATCGACAACGCCACCGCCGTCAAGCTCGCAGAACGCCAGGAGCTGGCCGTCAAGTACCTGTCCGCGCCACCTGCCGTGACCCTAAACAGCGCCGACCTGGCGCCGTTCAACGGCCTCTCCGCCACTGTGTTGGCCCACCTTGAGGCGATGCAGGAGCGCCCGGAAGTTACCTACCGTCAGGCAGGCGATCAGTACATTTTGCTGGAATACGGTCCTAATGTGCTGGATTTAGGCGCGCGTATGCGCCTCCACGCACTGATGGAGGCGATTGCCGATATCCAGCCGCGTGGTCTGCTTGAGCTTTCCCCCGGCGTGCGTTCGCTTCAACTGCGCTACGACCCGCTGACGCTGACCCAGCAGGCATTGATGACCTACCTGCTCGACCTGGAAGCCACCCTGCCACCGACCGACGAGCTGAAGGTGCGCAGCCGGGTGATTCATCTTCCCATGGCGTTTGAAGATAGCGCGACGCTGGAAGCGGTGGAAAAGTATCGTCAATCGGTGCGCGACACCGCCCCTTGGCTGCCTAACAACGTCGATTTCATGCAGCGCATCAATGGCCTCGCCAACCGTGACGAGGTCAAGGATGTGCTCTATTCGGCGCGTTATTTAGTGTTGGGGCTAGGCGATGTGTATTTGGGAGCGCCCTGCGCCGTGCCCTTGGACCCTCGACATCGGCTGCTGACCTCCAAATACAACCCGGCGCGCACCTATACTGCCGAAGGCACCGTCGGCATCGGCGGCATTTATATGTGTATTTACGGCATGGACTCGCCCGGTGGCTATCAGCTGGTGGGGCGCACTCTGCCCATCTGGAACAAGCATCTAAAAAACAAACAGTTTTCAGAAGGCGCTCCCTGGCTACTGCGCTTTTTCGATCAAGTGTGCTACTACCCGGTCAGCGAGGATGAACTGGATAACCTGCGCGATCAGTTTAGGGCGGGTAAGCTAGCTATCGAGATCGAGGAAGATACGTTTGACCTGAAATCACACCAGGCATTTTTAGATGTCAACCAGCAGGCCATCGCCGAATTTCGCGCCCTTCAACAGGATGCCTACGCGAAAGAGGTGGCGCTATGGCGTGAAAGCGAAGAGAAGGCTCTGGACCGTTTGGCCAAAGCACCGCCCCCCGCAGAGGCGGATGACCTGGCTGGCTATGGCGAGCTGATCAGTGCCGAGATTGCGGGCAATATCTGGAAGTGCCTTGTGCAACCCGGCGATAACGTCATCAAAGGCGATCCGTTAGTGATTGTTGAAGCCATGAAGATGGAATTTGAAGTCATGGCGACACACTCTGGCACAATAAGCGCTATGCACGTCACCACGGGCCGAGCGGTAACGCCAGGGGAGCCGCTGCTGAGTATTGAAGTTTAAGGCATTCACATTGCTGCTGGCGTGCCGCCGCATCATGCGGCGGCCTCTCTCAATAAGGCCTATTGCCATGGCGTTGCGTAAATCATCCATCGCTGACCGTGTCTACGATGCGTTGAAAGACGATATTTTCGAGTTTCGCCTTCTTCCCGGCGATAAATTTAGCGAAGGCGATATCGGTGACCGGCTGGAGGCAAGCCGAACCCCGGTGCGCCAAGCGCTTTTTCAGCTCCAGCGAGAGGGGTATGTCGATGTGCTCTTTCGCAGCGGCTGGCAGGTGAAGCCGCTGGACTTCCAGAAGATCGCTGAACTCTACGACCTACGCATTACTCTGGAACAGGCGGCCGTTCACAAGCTTTGTGCCCTGCCTGAAAAGCCGCTGGTGCTGCGAACTTTACGCGATATCTGGAATCCCGCCAGCCACGCTGATCGGGCGGTGGGCAGTACGGTTCGTGCACTGGATGAAAGTTTCCATGGCGATTTAGTGGTGGCCGCTGGCAATCAGGAGATGAGCCGTATTCATCGTGAAATTACCGAGCGCCTGCGCGTCATTCGACGCTTGGACTTCACCCGCGATGACCGGGTTGATGCCACCTATCGCGAACACGCCGCCATTCTGACGGCTCTTGACGAAAACGATGCTCAGCTCGCCGCCCAACGCCTGGGGTCGCATATCCGAAGCAGCCATGGCGCCGTTCAGGAAATCACCATGGAGCGCCTTCGTGAAGCTGCCGAAGAGCAGCGCCAACGCAGCGCTAGCGCTTAAAAAAAGCGCCCTAGGTTAACCCAGGGCGCTTATCAGCCACGCGTCCAATGTTGAGACGATACCGTCTACTCGGCAATAGCGCGCTTGCGACGCTTCTTCAGCAGCGGCAGACCCAGCGACAGCAGGGCAATCAGCAGCAGAGAGAGCGAGATTGGCTTATCAATAAACGTCATCCAGTCACCGCCAGAGATCTGCAGCGCACGGCGCATGGATTCTTCCATGATATTGCCCAGAATCAACGCCAGGATCAGCGGCGCCGCCGGGAAGCCAAACAGACGCATGCCCAAGCCCAACAGGCCAAAGCCCAACAGCAGCAACAGATCAAACACGCTAAAGCTCATGCCATACACGCCGATCATGCAGAAAATCAGAATCAGTGAGAGCAGCAGCGGCTTGGGCAGGTCGAGGATTTTGGCAATCAGCGGGATCAGCGGCAGGTTCAAGACCAGCAGGAAGATGTTGCCGATATACATACTGGCTACCACACCCCAGAACACATCCGGGCGTTGCTCAAGCATCATCGGGCCTGGTGTAACGCCCATCACCAGTAGCGCACCCAGCAGTACCGCCGTGGTGCCCGAGCCCGGTACACCCAAGGTTAAAAGCGGTACAAACGAGCCGGTACACGCCGCGTTGTTGGCTGCTTCCGGCGCCGCAACGCCTTTAATATTACCCTTACCGAAGGTGTCACCGTCTTTGGCAAGACGCTTTTCCATGCTGTAGCCCAGAAACGAGCCAATCGTCGCCCCCGCGCCCGGCAGTACGCCAGTAAAGAACCCAAGTACAGAGCTACGGCTGACAGGGCCTGCAATCTCTTTTACTTCACTTCGAGTGAGTTTTAACGAACCAATGGCATTACGCGGGGCTTCTTTACCGCCACCGCCGCGCAGCAGCATGTAGAACACTTCGGCTAACGCAAAGATACCCAATGCCACGACCAGGAAGTCGATGCCATCCAGCAGTTGAATAGAGCCAAAGGTAAAGCGCTCGGTACCGGTTTGCAGGTCGATGCCCACAATCGAGATGATCACCCCGACCACAGCGGCGATGAGGCCTTTGATCAGCGACTTATCCGACAATGAGACCACGGCGGTTAAGCCCAGCACCATTAATGCAAAGTACTCAGCAGGGCCAAAGCTGACCGCTACCTTGGAGAGCAAGGGCGCGACCAGCATCAAGAAGATAACCGAGATGGTCCCCCCCACAAACGAGGAGTAGGCGGCAATGGCCAGCGCTTTACCCGCCATGCCTTTTTTGGCCATTGGGTAGCCATCAAAAGACGTGGCGACCGTACCTGCAACGCCCGGGGCATTGAGCAGGATAGAGGAGGTGGAACCACCGAAAATGGCGCCATAGTACACCCCTGCCATTAGGATCAAGCCGGATGAAGGCTCCATGGCAAAGGTGATAGGAATCATTAAAGCCAGCGCGCTGATCGGCCCAAGGCCGGGCAGCATGCCGATAATCGTACCGGCAAACACACCGGCAAATACGTAAGCGATATTGATAGGCTCAAGCGCGATGCCGAAGCCGTACATCAAATTATTTAAGGCATCCATGGGATCTACTCTCTTAAAAACTAGCTTAAAAACCAGCTTAAAAACCAGCCCAGAAACGGCGCAGGAGGCATTAGCAAGTCGGCGTTAGAAAGGGATAACACCGGTCGGCAAGTAAACGTCCATCACCTGTGTCATCGTCAGATACAGCGCCAGCACCACCCCTAGCGATGTCACCAGATTGACCACATGACGACGATAGCCGTAGTAAGCCGTTAACCCCGTGCACAAAAGCGTTGAGGCCAGTACAAACCCCAATGGCACCAGCAGTAGCGCATACGCGGCAATGGCCAGTGACGTAACAATCACGCGTCCCCATGGCGTCATCAGCAGCGGGCCTTGTTGCGCGTCGTGATCAATCTCATCGGCACCGGCAAGCGGTGAGGGTTTCTCGAAAAACAGAAACACGGAGAGAATCAGCAGCGAAAAGCCGAGCACTTTAGGGAACAGGTCAGAGTCGACCGGCCGCGGCAAGGGAAAGGTAGGGATTTGCCATGCCATGGCGATATACGCAGCCGCCACTAATGCCAACACCAGCGCTAACCACTGATTGGTATTTAATTTCGTCATTGGAGTTTCTCCGAGGAGCACGTACCTAATCGTCACGAACAGGCATTCCCGGCGGCACAACGAGGCCACCGGGATAACACGCTATAGCACTATAGGTTATTTATTGACGCAGTAGGCCCAATTCGCTTAACACGCCGCTGAACTGCGCTTGCTGCTCATCAAGGAAGACACCGGACTCTTCACTGTTCTGGTAGGCATCGATCCAGCCCAACTGGTCGCGAGCTTCCTGCCAACCATCAGTTTCGAGCATTTCGGCAAACAGGTCCTGATAGTAGGTCACTGCTTCTTCCGGCATATCCGGGGTGCCCATTATGCCGCGCCAAATATCGAAAGTGTAATCCACACCCTGCTCTTGATAAGTCGGCACTTCGGCCAGACCGCCACCCAGGCGCTCCGGTGAAGAGACACCTAGCGCACGGATCTGGCTGCCTTCACCCAGCTGCCCCACCGACTCACCGGCACCGGTAATCACCGCTTCAATATGACCGCCCATCAGGTTGGTCATGGCATCGCCGCCGCCGGAGAACGGAATGTAGTTGACACTTGAAGCCTCAAGGCCCGCTGCGGATGCCAGACCCGCAATAGAGATATGGTCCATGGAGCCAGGCGCACTGCCGCCGCCTACACTTAAGCCAGGATTTTCCTTGAGTGCATCAAACAGGTCGTTGATCGTCTCGTACTCAGAGTCTGCCGACACCAGTACAATGGAGTAGTCAGTAATCAGGCGAGCAACCGGCGTGAAATCAGTGTGGTCATAGCGTGAGGCACCGGCCAGAGGCACCAGAATGATCGGCGGGCTGGTGGCAAACAGCTTGTGCGGATTGCCGCTATCACGAGCGATTTGCGCCCAAGCCACGGCACCGCCGCCGCCTGGTACGTTGATAGCAGCATAGTTCTCGTCAGCAAGCCCTTCTTGCTGAATAACGCGCGATACAGTGCGTACCAGCGTATCCCAGCCGCCACCCGGATTGGCGGGTGCCACGAACTCAACCGATTTGCTCGGTGTCCACTCTTGTGCCTGAACAGAGGTCGTCATGCCTGCCAGGGCAGCCATCGGTAGAGCGATCACGGCTAAGCGCTTCAAGGAAAGTACGGTCATTTGGCGTTCTCCACATATAAATGTTGTTGTGTGGTCCACTGTTATTATGTCGTGGTTACGCCGCGAACGTTAGAAGCGCCGGGCCTTTACGACAAGCTTGTGAACATAAAAAACAAAATGTTCTTTGTGGGCATTTTGTTCATTTTGTTCACAGAGCACGCCAACCAGCTAACCTAAAGCGACTTGAGCCAGCTATGGGCTGCCTCAAGCAGTTGATAGCGCCGCTCTGGCCGCCCCACATCGCCGTAGCCAAGTTCAGCACTGACTCTTTGTTCAGCCACCAAAAACTCCAGGTAACGTCGAGCGGTTGAGCGGCTAGCACCCATAATGCGGGCAACCTGCATGGCGGTTAGCGGCGCCGCCTCGGCGGCCATGGCCTCCCCCACTCGGCGCAGCGTTAGCCGGTCGATGCCTTTGGGCAGCGCGCTGGACGTCGGGCGCGGCGCCTCGCCTGGCTGCAGTCTTTTAAACACGTGATCCAGCTCGTCCTGGTTCATCTCATTACGCCCTGAAAGCGCCTCGCGCTCACGACGAAAACGCGCCAGCATCTGCCCCATGCGGGCAGCTTCAATCGGTTTGATCAGATAATCAAATACGCCCCCACGCAGCGCCTCGCTGATGGTTTCTACCTCACGGGCAGCGGTGACCATCACAATATCCACATGGGTATAGTCACGCCTGATCGCCCATAGAAGCTCCAGCCCTTCCACATCAGGCAGATAGGCGTCCAGCAATACCAGGTGGATAGCGGCAGCCTGTTCCGCCATTAACGCCTTGGCTTCGCTACCGTTACGGGCAACGCCTGCGATATAAAAGCCTTCGTCCTGTTCAACAAACGCTTTATGAATATCGGCAATGCGAAAATCATCTTCGACAATCAGAATGCCGTATTGAGCTGCAGGCATGCTCACTCCTCTTACGGTCGTCATTATTATGGTGAGTCGTGCGTATCAGGTTCAGCGCATAGCGAGCGGTCCAGCACCGCAATAAAGCAGGCTCCGCCCAGTTCGCTCTCCTCAAGCGTGATGGCTCCGCCATGCTGGCGACACAACCTTGCCACCAGCGCCAGGCCGATACCGCTGTGCTTGCCCGTTTTGGTAGAAAAGCCTTCCTCGAATATCGATTCAGCATGTTCAGGGAGCACGCCTGGGCCATTATCCTCTACTTCGAGCAGCAATTGCTCCCCCAGGTCGGTGAAAAACAGCCGCACGCTGGGCATACTGCTATTGGGGCCATTAAGCGCGGCATGGCAGGCATTATCCAGTAGATTACCGACCACGCTCATCATGACTTCTTGTCCAGTGGGCGTTAGTGGGCAGGAGAGCGAGCTCTGCTCGTCGATCTCAAGCGTTACGCCCAGCTCGCGCGCCCTGGTAAGCTTACCCAGCAACGTGCCGCTGAGCACTGTGTCGGCAACATGGCGCATCAAAAAACTCATTTGCGCCTGAGTCCGCTCGGTTTCCTGATGAATCAGCGCCAGCGCTTCATCGATGCGCTCAAGCTGGAGAAGCCCTGAAATGGTATAGAGCTTATTGGAGAACTCATGCGCCTGGGCGCGCAGCATATCCACATCGCGGCTTGCCTGGGTAAGCGCTTGGGAAAGGTCGACAATTTCGCGGCGGCTACGAAACGTGGCCACTGCCCCTTCGATTTCACCCTCATGCAGAATGGGCACCCGATTGACGATGGCCGGGTGATCGCCCAGCCACATCTGCTGGTCAAACTCCTGCTCACCGTGCTTCAGCACTTCCAGTAAACGGGTATTAGGCACCACGTCCTGAATCGGCAGCCCCAGTATGACGTGCTCATCGGGCAGGTTAAGAAAGCGTTTGGCCTGCTGGTTGACCAGCGTGATGTGGCCATCCCGATTAACCGCCAGAATACCCTCGTGAATGGACTGCAGAATCGCTTCTTTTTCCATCGCCAAGCGGGCGATTTCATAAGGTTCCAGACCCAGAATGACCTTTTTAAGGTGCTGGGAAAGCCAGTATGCCCCGGCAAACCCCAGCACAATCATCAGCCCGACCAGTGCCCAACCAAAGCTTGTGTAACGGGCAACATCCATCTCGACCCGATCCATCATAAAGCCGACGGAAACGAGCCCGATAATATTGCCCTCGTCATCCCAAACGGGTGTTTTTCCGCGCATGGCGGTGCCTAACGTGCCGGTCGCCTCGGACACGTAGGACTGCCCATAAATCAGCGCCTGGTCGTTATCGCCGCCCACCATCGCCTCGCCAAGGCGCTCAGGCACGGGGTGTGAATAGCGGATCGACTGCGCATTACCCACGACTACATAGCGCGCTCCGGTTTCTATACGCACCCGTTCTGCTAGTGGCTGAATAATCATCGCCGGGTCGGGCGTGGCAAAGGCGCTAACGATTTGGGGCATACCGGCCACTGTTTTCGCCACCGCCAACGCCCGCTCGCCCATTTGATGGCTGATGATATCGGCCTTACGATGATTGAGATATGCCCCCTGAGCCAGTAGCATGCCGGTCAGCAGTAACCCCACCAGCAACATCACTTGCAAACGAAAACTGCGCTTATACCAACGCCGTTTAGTACGCGTACGGCGCCAGCGCTGTAATTCAGCTAAGGTACGGGGGCGAGAATTAGTCATGGTGGAACTCAAAGTGCGCGACAGCGTCATTATGACATGCGCGGTAAGGGGGCGTTAATCGCCATCTTTTATGTCATTAAGGGAGGCGCTGGGTGTTCAGCATATTTAAACGCGTTATTTCGTCGAGCAGTTACCTGTTTGCCAGTACTGCTTTTTTAAGCGTTGTGCTTGTCAGTCCCGCGGTTGCTAACCCTTTTTATGCACCTCCGCCGCCTACCGACGACGCGCCGATTTTTAGCGGCGACGCTGAACTTGGCTTTACGCACCTTTCTGGCAACACCAATAGCCAGACGCTAATTGGCAAAACTCGCCTGACCTGGCTAACCGGCAATTTTATTCATTCGCTACGCGGCGAGGTGCGGAACGTGAGTAAGGATGGCGAAACCAGCGCCGAACAATATTTGCTCGCTGCCCGCGAACGCTACGATTTTAAAGGCCCGCACTATGTATTTGGATTTGCCCGCTGGGAGAAAGATCGCTTTGCGGGCTACGACCAGCAGCTTTCCATGATCGGCGGGTATGGGCGTCAGCTGTTAGAAGGCTCGCGCCATTCACTCTCGCTTGAGGCCGGTCCTGGTTACCGTAATGACCGCCTGCGGGAAGCTGAGAATGAACAGCTCGCGGTTGCCTATACCGCCCTGGTCTATCACTGGGGGTTTTCGGACTACGCCGATATTGATCAGGAAATGTCGGTGGAATATACCGATAAAAACACCACAGGCAGGTCGCTAACCGCACTCACCGCACGGCTCAACTCTCGCATGTCGTTACGCTTGTCGCATGAGGTTAAGCACAACTCTCAACCGCCGGATGATGCCAGCGAACGTACCGATAACACCACCAGCGCCTCGTTGCTGTACCACTGGTAGCAAAAGCGACGATAGGTTGTGCATGGCCCGCCAATAGAAGCACCGTCGCTATTTTTGCAGTGCTTCAATAGGGTGCATTGGCCTGTTTTCCAGCCCCCATCTTAAGCCTCCCGCCTAATCGCGTTCGACTTTGGTCTAGTAGCACGATATACTAGCGCCAGTTTCCTGTCCTCGCGCCATTCAATGAATGGCGCTTTTTTTTTGCTGCGCTTTCCGCATTTGCGCTGTTTCCTCATGTTCCACCCAAGGTGTTCTTATTGATGAACCAACCAACCTCCGGTGCTGAAAGCCATAAGCACCCATCGCTTGGCGATCCCATCGTACTCACGCTAAGCATCGGATTTATCGTGCTTTTTCTAGCACTTTCCTTTTACGACCTGGACCTTGTCGCCGACTCGATCAGCCAGGGTTTTGCCTGGAGCGCGCTGACCTTCGGCACCTACTTCCAGTTTCTGATGCTGTTGACGTTCTTTATCGCCATCGGACTTGTGCTGACCCCGGCCGGCAACGCCAAGATCGGCAACCTGGATAAACCGGAGCTGAGTACCTTCAAGTGGCTTTCGATTATCCTGTGTACGCTACTGGGCGGTGGGGGCGTCTTTTTCGCCGCCGGTGAGCCGATCTATCACTTCGTGAACGTGCCGCCTACCTTCGACACCGACCCGGGCGTGGCCGCCGCGGTGCCCGGAGCGCTCGCGCAGTCGTTCACCCACTGGGGCTTCGTCGGCTGGGCGATACTGGGGTCGCTCACCGCGATTGTGCTGGCCCACGCCCACTACGTGAAAGGCCAGCCGCTGCAACCGCGCACCCTGCTATACCCGTTATTCGGCGAGCGCGTGATGCGTGGTCCGCTGGGTGGCGTGGTGGATACCTGCTGCGTACTGGCGGTGGTGGCGGGTACCGTCGGGCCAGTCGGTTTTCTGGCCACCCAGGTCAGCCATGGCCTCGAGGTGCTGTTCGGGCTACCCAACACCTTCGTTACCCGACTTTTAGTTCTGGCGACCCTGGGCATGGTGTACGTGCTTTCCGCGGTCAGCGGTGTGCACAAGGGCATGCAGCTCTTGAGCCGCTTCAATGTCATGCTGGCGCTGGGCATCGGCGCGGTCATCTTTTTGTTCGGGCCGACACTGTTTCTGTTCAACAGCTACTTTGCCGGCATGGGCACATATCTGGACGACTTCTTCAAGATGGTCACCACCACCGCGGAAACCGCACCGGCGGATTGGATGCAGTGGTGGATCGTGTTCTTCTACGCCTGGTTCATCGCCTTTGCGCCCTTGATGGCGATCTTCGTGGCGCGTATCTCCCGCGGGCGCACCATTCGCGAGATGATCCTGGCCGTGGCGGTCATCGCCCCCATCGCCACCACGGTCTGGTTCACGCTGCTGGGCGGCTCGGGCATTTACTACCAGCTGACCGGCGTGATCGATCTGACCGATGCGCTGACGAACTTTCAGTTTGACATCGCCACGCTCGCCTTGGCCCAGGCATTGCCCGGCGGCACCTGGATGGCGCTGGCGATCCTGCTGCTGACGACCATCTTCGTGGCCACCACCGGCGACTCCATGAGTTACTCCATTGCCATGGTCGGTGCTGGCCACGACGAGCCCAGCCCCTTTCTACGCGCCTTCTGGGGCGTGATCATGACAATCATGGCTGCGGTGCTGCTGGCCATGCGTGAAGGACAGATCGCCGCGCTGCAGCAGTTCATCGTGATTACCGCCGTGCCGGTATCGCTGATTCTGCTGCCCTCACTCTGGGATGGCCCCAAGGCAGCGTTTGCCATGGCGCGTGAGCAGGGGATTATTGACGGCTAGTTTCATAGCAAACCCTGCTTATCCGACAAAAATATGCATGGTCTTATATAAGGGCCATGCATTCCCTCACTGAATACGAAGAATGCCAAGTAATCTTAACGTTTACCACGATCAGCTCACACCTTTCCCTAATATGTATGTGGCTTATATAATCTAATTTCACCTACCTGACATTTTTCTAATTAGCTGGCAAGCCATTTTCACTCTTACTATGAAAAAAAGGAATGCGTACGCAACTTAATTTCTTTTGTCTGCTGCCCCAGGTATGTGAACAATAGCCAGTCTATTTTCGCCCACGTTTTCGTTTAGTCGCTCTTCACTCATTAATCGAAGATTCGACTTGGCAATGGGGCGTCACTTAACTATTAAAAATAATTTCATTAGCAGGAGTTAATATGAAATCCCCACTGTCCAAGGTTTGCTGTGGCTTAAGCGTCAGTCTTTTACTAGCGGGATGTAGTAGCGACAGTAAGCCTAATATCGCTATTGGGCCTCCTGCCAGTACAACGCAAGGCGTTTCCCAGCTGCTCTTTGATGCCTACGGTATAGGCAGCGAAAAATACAGCACGTATCAAGAAGGCTTTGGCGCTGCACTTGATGGCGTACAAGACGGCAACATTGATATTTCGATTGGCATTCTTGGTTTGCCCTCAGGCAGCATTGAAAACCTGCAAGCCTCGAGTGGTGATGCGCGATTATTGAGCTTAAGTGATGAGGCAATTGATTACATCGAAGCCAATAGTGCCTATAAACGTTTCACCATTCCGGCAGGCAGCTACGACTTTCAGGATGAGGATGTAGAAACCATCACGGCCTATGCTGTTTTGGTCGGCAATACTCAGACTATTAATGAAGAACTAGGCTATGAGCTGGCGCGTTTGATGCATGAGCATGCTGAAGAGAACACACACGCTCAATCGGCATTCATGACCCTGGAAAATGCCTTAAACGGCTCTGATGGTTTGCCTATTCATCCTGGCGCCAAACGCTATTATGAAGAGCAAGGGCTGACTGTCGATAATCCCGTAGCCGAACTGGGCGATATTGAGCCTAAAAGTGAATTCGTCCTGGGTACCGGTAGCCAAGGCGGTACTTACTACCCGCTGGGTGGCGAGATGGCGACAATCTGGAACCGTTACCTGGATGGCCAGAACTTCACCAACATCGAAACCGGAGCCTCAATCGAGAATCTGGTGAGCATCCGCGACAATAGTATGGATCTTGGGATGACGGTGCACGCGCCCGCTCAAGATGCTGTTGAAGGCCGTGGGGAGTTCGACGGTGGCGCTATCGGTAATGTCGCATTTATCGGCCATATCTATCCAGAAGTCATCCAGATTGTCACTCGCGAGCGCTCCAAGATTGAAAGCTTGAGCGATCTGACTGATTAATTTGTGCCCCCTTCCCGCCGCTGGGTAAACCAGCGGCGTCATCCGCATGAGGCTTAATCGTGGATAAAAAAAAACTCCTGACGAAGCATCTCTATTAGAGAAATATGATCGTGAGTCTCAGATACGCTCGCCGCTGCAATTAGGCAAATGGGCATGGCTCATTACGTTAATGGGCGTATCACTCACTTGCTTCCACCTTTACACAGCTTATTTCGGTACGCTTCCTTCACAGCAGCAAGGTGCTGTTCACCTTGGCATGGCTCTTGGGATGATCTTCATCCTCTTTCCTGCCACACGTGGCGCCAGACCTCGCCGCGGCGTTCCCTGGTACGATATCGTACTGGCTTTTGCAGCAACCTTTGCAGCCTATTATAAAATCATTTTTTACGAAGAGGTGTTGCGCGCCCGTATTACCGGCTACTCAACATTTGATCTCACCATAGCCGTTCTGGGTGTACTGTTTGTTCTTGAAGCGACCCGCCGTACAGTCGGCATGCCTATTGTTATCATGGCAGCGATAGCGATTTTGTATGCGCTATTTGGCAACCTGATTCCGAGCCCTTTACTCTCCCATCCGGGTTTTGCACTTGAGCAGATCTCGCCGTATTTATGGTTTAGAGAAAGCGGTGTGTTTGGCACTCCTCTGCAAATATCGGCGCGCTTTATCTTCCTGTTCTTATTCTTCGGCGTTGTGTTAATGCATACCGGCGTAGGTCGGTTTTTTAATGATTTGGCTTTTGCCGCCACCGGCCGTTTTACCGGCGGAGCAGGTAAAGCAGCCGTCATGGCTAGCTCACTACAAGGCATGATTTCCGGCAGCTCGATTGGTAATACCGTAGCTTCTGGCTCGTTCACTATTCCCATGATGAAGAATGCACGTTTCAAGCCTGAAGTAGCAGGCGCCATTGAAGCCTCTGCCTCCACTGGTGGACAGATCATGCCGCCGCTAATGGGGGCTGCCGCCTTCATTATGGTGGAATACGTGGGTGTCTCTTACCGGGAGATCATGTTCGCCGCGCTAATCCCTGCCATCCTCTATTTCACCGGTATTTTTATTGGCGTTCACTTTGAAGCCAAGCGTCACCGTATCCTGGGGCTTCCCAAAGACCAGCTGCCCAGCAAGCGTAAACTGCTGCTGGAAAAAGGCTATATGCTGCTGCCGCTGCTCGTTATTGTAACCACGATCAGCATTGGGTTTACGGCTCAGCGAGCGGCGTTACTGGGCATCGCTTGCGCCTTTGCGGTGAGCTTTATACGTAAAGATACTCGGTCTTCATTGAAAGGTATTTTAAATATCTTCGAACAAGGGGCTCGCGTGGCTTTACCGGTCATTGCCGCCGTAGCTTGTGCGGGCATAATTGCAGGCGTAGTGGGCATGACTGGCATGGGTGCGAAATTCGCAGCCGGTATTATCAGTTTAGCTGATGGCGTATTGATACTCGCCCTACTGTTCACCATGATCGCCTGTATCGTTCTGGGCATGGGGCTACCCACCACGGCCAACTATGTGGTTACCGCTACTATTGCGGCACCAGCACTCATCAACGAGTTTGGCCTTCCACCCATGGCGGTGCACCTGTTCGTGTTTTATTTCGGCATCATCGCTGATATCACCCCGCCAGTGTGTTTGGCTGCCTTTGCTGGCGCAGGTATCGCTCAAGCTAACCCGATGAAAACCGGCTTTACTGCCGTTAAACTAGCCATTGGGGCCTTTATTATCCCCTACGCGTTTATCTATAACCCAATGCTGGTATTGGTAGACCCTACACCGCTTGGGTTGATCAGTGCGTTGGCCTTCTCACTATTAGGCATCATGGGAGTCAGCAGCGCATTACTGGGTTACTTTATTCGCGACTCCCGCGTATGGGAGCGTCTAGTACTCTTGGCCGCCGGGCTTGCCATGGTGGTGCCTGAGCTAATGACCAGCGGCTTGGGTTTGATTGCCATGGCAGCCATTGGTTGGTGGCAATCACGTCGTAAGGATATTTTCCAGGATGCTCAGCCACTCGCTTCATGAGTTATGATCACCTCTACATCACCCCGGCGTTTGACCACCGGGGTGATTCACAGGTTATCAGGAGCATCCCCTTTGGCCTCACGCAACCTTCCTTCAACCGCCGCTATGCAGTGCTTTGAGGCGGCGGCGCGCCATATGAGCTTTACTCGGGCGGCCGATGAGCTAAGTCTGACCCAAAGTGCCGTCAGCAAGCAGGTCGCCCACCTTGAATCAACGTTGCAACATAAGCTGTTTCGCCGCGTAAGGCGCACGCTTGTGCTCACGCCAGAGGGCGCCATCTTTTTAAGCGACGTGCGCAAGGTACTCGCCCAGATTGAGATGTCGACCCACACCATCATGACCTATAGCGGCAACAGTGAAGTACTTAAAGTGGCCACCCTGCCAAGCTTTGGCAGCCGCTGGCTAGCGGACAAGCTGCCCCCCTTTTTAGCCGCCAATCCGGGCATTAGCCTGGAATTTCATGACCGAGTGGAAGACTTTGATCTTGAGCAACAGGATATTGATATTGCGTTGTTTTACGGTCACGGTAGTTGGCCTAACCTTGCCTGCCATAAGCTGGTGAATGAGGAGATGGTCGCGGTTGCCGCCCCATCACTTCTGGCTCGGCACCCCATCCATACTGCGAGCGACTTGGCCCAGTTGCCACTACTTCACCTATCTACCCGCCCGGATGCCTGGCACCACTGGTTTGCAGGTCAAGAGATCACCACTGATCGCAGCTACCACGGTACCCGCTTTGAAACCTTTCCCATGCTGGTACGCACCGCCATGGCCGGCGGCGGCGTTGCCTTAGTGCCTCACTTTACCGTGGATGAAGAACTGGCCGCCGAACGCCTTGTGCTCGCCTGGCCGCATCGGTTGTACAGCGAAAGTGCGTATTATCTTGTCTACCCTGAACACTTGGGTGAGCTGGGTAAAGTACGCCGGTTTGTGGAGCATATAACGGCGAGTGCCGAATGCTGCGTATCAACCACTCAGGCCACCGATTAGGCAGCCTGAGCATCACCGCAGACTGAAAAGCGGATTACATCGCTAATGACGCCAGCACGCGCTGTTTGGAAGCCTGTTCCCGCTCGGCATACAGCGCCAACTCATCGGTCACCAGGGCACCAAGGGCCTCTTCAAACGCTTCGCGGTTGGCATTGCCCGCATAGGCTGCGTTTTCGCCGCCGCCCAAGTTTGATTGGAAGATACCCGCCGCACTGACCGGCAAGAAGTCTTCATAGGTAATCGGCTGGGCTTCCACCAGGCCTTTGGTAATTAGGGCGTCCATATCGGTACGGGCATCGCCTGTAGCAACTTTTCCGGCTTCTGTGAGGTGATAGTGGAAGTAGGCCAGACCTTCGCGGCGCATTGCCTCATCACTATCCGGCATGGCGGCAAAGACCTTATCCATAACTGCTTGGTGAGCGTTGTTATCCAGCCCGGCTGTTTGCTTGCGGCCTTCGTTAAGCAGCTGATCATAAAGCGCGCGCCCTTTTGGCGTTAATGCCATACCGCGCTGCTCAATTTCACCAAAGCGGGCGGTATGCGTGCCCTGGGTATCGCCTGCAAAGCGGATCGATTCCTCTAACGCTTTAAAGCTTGTCTGACGCAGCAAAATGGGCGCTTCACGGCGCGGCGGGCCTTCGATGACGGCCTTCGGGTTCATACCGACGCTTGGCATGCGGCGCTGCACTTCATCGATATCCAAAGTACGCGGCGTTAAATGGTTGATATGCGGCCCACGAAAACACACTACATCGGCGATCAGACGGTGTTCATCGCTCAGCGCTTGATAGGTATCCAGATCCACCGTGGCATCCTGGTGCCAACGAAACGTTTCCAAGGCCTCTGTAACAAACTGATCCGCCTCCTCAGAGGTTAGTCCGCCCTGGGTTTCAAAGCGCTCAACCAGCTCACGTGCCGTGGGGGTGAAAATATCCCGCTTGGCCAGGATCTCTTCGGCACGCTGGCGCAGCGTCTCACTCTCAATGAGTTCTAAGCGCAGCAGCGAGGTAAAAACACGGAATGGGTTGCAGGCCAGCGCGTCATCCTCAACAGGGCGAAACGCTGTGGAGTGAACCGGCACCCCTGCTTCAGAAAGGTCGTAATAGCCCACCGGATACATGCCCATCACGGCGAACAGGCGGCGCAGCATGGATAGCTCTTCAGCTGAGCCCACGCGAATCGCTCCGTGGCGCTCTACGCTCAAGCGTGTCAGCTCGCCCTGGGCCTCCAGACGGCGGCGTAGCTCTGGCTGCTGGCTAAGCGTCTCCTGATTCACCTGCTCAACCAACTTTAGCAACGTGCCGTATTGGGGGACTTCCGTTTGGTACATCGCCGACATGGCGCTGGAGAAACGGTCTCGAATAGCATTGGTGGCTAAAAACACGGACTGGGTCATTTCACAGCTCTCTATGCATGTTGTTACGGTGAAAAGGAATACTCGATTTCAGCTGCACTAATAGTGCTTGAAGAGGGTGTTGTAAGCTTATATGCGAAAAACGCTTCACCTGGCTGCGGCACGAATACCCCGTGGCCAGTAGCCTGTCGGTATCTTCCTCTGCCTCGACCTGGGGTTGCCAGGATTGGGCGTAAATCGTTTTGGATGTTTCGGCGTTGCGCGTTTCATGGCCGTAGGTGCCGGACATTCCACAGCAGCCGGTATTGACCAACTCCAACGGCAGGCCAAACGCGGCAAATACTTGCTGCCATGCCTTCGGGCTTCCGGGGGCGTTGGTTTTTTCGGTGCAGTGCGAAAGCAGCTTAAAGCTGGAGGCATTGGGCGCTAGCTGTCGGGGTGCCAGGGTGGGCAGCCGGATAGCCAGCCACTCCTGCAGCATCAATACCTCGGGCACGGCGTCGGGTCCCAGCGCTTTTACGTACTCCTGGCGGTAGGTCAGGGTCATCGCCGGGTCGATCCCCACCATGGGCACCTCAAACTCGCGTAACGCCCGCAAGCGTTTCGCCTGCTTTTCGGCCGTACGCTCAAACGCGCCCAAAAAGCCCTGGACGTGTAGCGGTTTGCCGTTGGCGCTATAGGGCATCACCAACACGCGCAGGTTGAGCCGTGAGAGCAGTTCGACCACGTCCATGACCAGTTTGGCTTCAAAATGGGTGGTGAACGCATCCTGAACCACAATCACGCTATTGGCGCGTTGCTGGTCGGTGAGCAGAGCAAGCGCGGTGGGCGTGGCTTCCGCTACGCCCCAGGCACGTAGCTGCTTTTTCACGCTGGCGCGGGAGAGCAATGGCGAGTCGCTCATGCCCACACTGCGGCGCATCAGCGTTTCCACCCAGCGCTGGCCCATCACGGCGTTATACAGCGGTGCTGCCCTGGCAAGCGTGGGCAGCATGAACTCTGTGCTGCCTATCACGTAGTCGCGCAGGGGGCGTAAATAGCGTCCGTGATAGACCTCTAAAAACTGCGAACGGAACTGCGGCACGTTGACCTTAATGGGGCACTGGCCCGCGCAGGACTTGCACGCCAGGCAGCCGGCCATGGCGTCGTAGACCTGATGAGAGTAGTCATGATGCTGCTGGCGGCTGAACGTATTCGCCAGGCGTTTTGGAAAGTGTTTAACAAAGCCCCATCGGCCTTCCGCCTTTTTCTTGCGCGACTCCTCGACCACGTCGATGCCCGCCTGGGACTGCAGGCGCAGCCATTCACGCATCAGGCTGGCGCGCCCCTTGGGCGAGTGAATGCGGTTGCGGGTCGCCTTCCACGACGGGCACATGGGGTCGTCCACGTCGTAGTTGTAGCAGGCGCCGTTACCGTTGCAGTACACCGCTGCGTCATAGGCCTGCCAGGCGCGCTCATCAATGGTA